>CAYPUV010000131.1:0-11254 GCA_964413895.1 uncultured Anaerolineaceae bacterium | reverse complement strand
AAGCCCTTATACCCCACGACTAAAGGTCGTGGACTTTACGGGCTGGATTCGTAAAATAAAAACTGGTCGCGCTTATAATAGCGCAAGACGCAAAAACGCACAAAGAGCACTCACAGGCTGCTATCGCTTTTGGGTGGACATAAAAAGGTAGCCGCTTCGGCGTACGGTGTGGATAAGTGGTTTTTTGCCGTAGACTTGTTGCAGTTTGCGGCGCAATCGAGACATAAACGGGCGCACAATTTTTGCGGCTTCGTCGCCATCGGCAATACTCCCCCAGGCCAGTTCCGCCAAATCGTGGTTGGGAATAACCTGATTGGAATGCCGCATTAAATTCGCCAAAATCCTTGTTTCCTTTTGTGTCAGTGTGAGTATCGTTGCTGGGTTATCATCAGCAATTACAATGTTGGCTTCGCAATCTAGCAACAGTGGTGCAACATAAATCACCTGGGAATCGCCTGTAAGGGATGTGAGGTTGGGCGGGCCTAACCCCTTAACTACGCTACTGATTCTATTCAACAAGAGATGTTTCTTTTCCAGAGATTCTTTCTCTCGCAAGACGTTCGCCACGGTATCAATAATCTGCTGGGTTTCCAGGGGCTTCAGCAGATAGTCGGCCACGGTTAGTTTTACAGCTTCAATCGCGCTTTCAACGGTGGCATAGTTGGTTAAGATTATTATTTGCACAGTTGAGTAGGCACGCCGAATACGCCAGATGAGATCTACCCCAGGCATATCTGGCAGGTGGATATCCAGTAGCACCAGATCCACGGGTGTTTGCGTCAAAGTGAGCCAGGCCGCCTCGCCGCTGCCAGCGCCTTTAGCAGTGTACCCTACCAGATGAAATGCTTCTACCAAAGCATTTCTAAATTCACTATCGCTATCTACAAGCAACAGTGTTGCGGTTTCCCTCGCCATTCCAGCTACTTTCTGGTGTTGCAAAGCCCCTGGGGGAAAAAGATATTTTCTCAATAATCTGGGGTAAAATCTGACAGATTGCCCCGAATTTTTGAAAAGATTAATGTCAGTTTGATGATAGAACGCGGATTCCCAGCGGGCAAAGGTGAAACGGATAATATTGAACAGGCGTCTGAATGTTCGGACTCGTGCCAATACTATACCACAAAATTTTCCTTGAAACTTTGCAGTTTCATGCCAAAATTATTCACGTTGCAAGGTTTGGAAATAATACGACGTGAAAATGCCAAACAGCCCGATGTCACTGTTGTATTGAGGAGTGTAGCTACTTAACGAGGAACAATAAAAACATACCCCCGTCCGCGAACGGTGCGCAAAATTTTTGGTTCTGTATTGATTTCACGAATTTTGCTGCGCAATCTTGAAACATAGGGGCGAACGACACTTTGCGCTTCGCTTTCGCTCATGTCGTACCCCCAAATTTCATGCACCATCCAACTGCACGAGAGCACTTTGCCTTCATTTTCCATCAGGCAGGTTAATACGGCTGTTTCTCCATTAGTCAGGTCTATAAGATTATCAGGCAAGTGGTTAATCATAACCTGGCGGTTTTGACAGTCAAGGGTGATGGGCCCAGCGTGGACAAAGCGCCGGGTTCTCTTTTTTTGGTTATTGGCTGCTGTGGGCTGCGACGGCAATGTTAGCGGACGGATTGTGTTAATTACGCTACCGATCGCGTCAAGTAGCTGTTCTCTATAAAGTTGATCCGCATGTTTTTTGAGCACTCGATCCACGGTGGAGATTAGTTTTCGTATGCTGACCGGTTTTTGTAAAAAATCTACGGTGTGTAGTTTCACGGCAGCGATTGCGCTTTCCAGCGAGGCGTGGCCGGTTAATACAATACTCAGCAACTGTGGTTGCAATCGTCGTGAACGGCGCATCAGTTCAATGCCATCTATCCCTCCCATTTGCAAATCGATAATCATCAGCGTGTACGATGTTTCTTGTAATAAACTCAGCGCCTGCTCCCCCGAAGCCGCGCCATCGGCTTTGTACCCTTCCAGGGCGAGCGCTCGTACCAGAGGGTCGCGGATGTTTGATTCATCATCAACAACCAGCAAGCGAATTTGTGTGCGATCCATGATAGGTTCAGGATTATCCATCATTCTCTCGTTGCTCACCTTACAACAATCAGTCTTGCAGATATTCAGTGTCGTTGGCAGATGCATAAATGGGCAAGCGCACCGTAAACGCAACGCCGTACTTACGTCCCAGGTTGTTTACGGTGAGTATCCCGCCGTGCTGTTCTACCAGATTGTAGCTTGTCCATAGGCCCAAGCCTGTACCATCTTTTTTGGTTGTATAAAACGGCTCAAAAATATGGGTCATCACCTTGACTGGAATAATTGGCCCATTGTTTGTAAAAACAATAGTCACTTTCCCGGCTTCACAATAGGTAGTGATGTTAAGCTCTCCGTTGAGCAACGCTGGAACAGCGTCTGACATTGCCTGAATAGCGTTTAGGATTAAATTAAGGAAGACCTGATGCAATTGATCCGGCGCCGCCATCACCAACGCCGTTGTAGAAAAGTCTGTCGTTATTTGGATCTGCCTGTGTTCCAATTTCTTGCGGACAAGTAGAATGGTTTCCCGCAGCACTTCCGTAATTGAAACAAGGTGTCGCGGTTTGGGTTGGGGACTGGCGAAGTTCAGTGTGCGCTGGCTAATTGCGCTAATGCGTCGCACCTCTTGACGGATTATTTTAAGGTACCTTTCGCGGTCCTCTGACGGCAAGGGAAAATCAAGGAGCAAGTCTAGATGTGTTTGAATGGCTTGCAGCGGATTGTTCATTTCATGAGCCAACGTTGCCGACAATCTACCCAGGGCAGTCAATCGCTCGGTGCGAACAGCTTGTTGCTCCATATGTTTGCGCCCGGTGATGTTGCGTACTAAAGCCAACGCTTCACTTTCTGTACTGAGTACCAGATGCATTTCAAAAAATTGAGGGCCTACCGGCATTATAAGCTCGTATTCAAACACTTGCATCCTGCCGGTATTGAATATGTTGTCCAGATGCGTTTTTATGAGTGTGCTTACTTCCAGAGGAAGAACATCACGGAATCGCTTGCCCAAAAATTCCTCCGGCTCGGCGTATAAATCTTCCGGCGCACCGGCGTAATAGTCTAAAATTACACCATCACGATCCAGCCTGAAAAGAAGATCGGGGATTGCGTTGAGTAGCGCCTTATGCCTGGCTTCACTTTGGCGTACCTTTTGCTCTGCCAGTTTTCGTTCTTCAATTTCCTGCTCCGCCCGCGCCAACAATTGTTCACGCACCAATTCCGCTTGTTTGCGTTCGGTGATGTCAAAAGCCGTTCCCAATACTGCCGGTTTTCCATTAAACAGTACCGTACCAAAACTCACCTCAACCCAAATATAAGTCCCATCCTTGCGCCGTACCATCACCTCATACAGAGAAGTTGCGTGCTCACTGCGCCTGCGCGCTGCGCCGAATGCTTTAACCAGGTCGCGATAGTCGGGATGAACGATATCCCAATAACTCATTGACTGCAATTCGGCAATGGTATAACCTGTACTTTCCAGGAAGGTGCGATTTACGTATTCCAACTGGTCGTCTTGGTAGATAAAAATGGCTGCGGAAACCAGTTCGGCCAGGAGTTGAAATTTGCGTTCACTGGCCACCAGGGCGGCCTCTGCATCTCGCTGGGCCGTTTCGATGGCCACGCGCAACTGCTCTTGAGCAGTCAGGATAACCTGTCGGGCGTGGATAAAGTACCCGGTAGCCAGCCCGCCAAGCAACGCCATTAAACGAGGGTGTAGTGCCAGCGCCTGCTCTGGAGACAACCCGGCAATCACTTGCGTGCCCAATACTTCTTGCGTGCTGCCCAGCGCTTCTGGCTGTAAATACTCAAACTGAGCCAGCATCTCCCCGACGGACTGCGCCTGTTTCAGGTTAAATGTCTCTGCCAGCAGAACATCAATTGCCTTCTCGGTCAGTGCGGCAAGCATTTTACGCACGCGCGCCGGCTTGTAAGACACGTAACTGGTCTTCGCAATAGCTTCGTACAATGCGTCACTGATTTGCGGCACACGCTTGTACAATAATTGTGCAAGCTGATGTTTGGTTGAAGAACCCATTTGTCCCAAATTTTTCACGTATCTTAAACAAAATACGATACATCCAGTTTACAACCCAATCAAAGTGGAGTCAAAAACTTTGCAAATGGCTCCCTGTTCAACTCAGGGTGAACGCATCTAATTTTTTTGAAATGAAACGGGTGGTTTATTGTATTTATCCGTAGGGGCGGCTCGCGAGCCGCTCCTACCAAGCAACAAAATTACGTTGCCAACCTTAAAATTAACTTTACCCAAGGGCACAGGTGCAACAGCCGTGTAGCTGTGCACAAATCAATTGCTTGTTGCAATTCCAAGAGACACTTTTGGGGACACATACATTGTTTCAAAATAATGTAGTGACAGAGCACTGCTCTGTCACTACAAGCACACGGTTCTTGAAGACATTCGGAAACATGGTGCACGAATTTCTGGCTTGAAATTGCATTATGCATAATGAGCGTGATATACTCCGTGGCTATGCGTGCAAAACAGTACGGCTTGCTTGTTTTTATTTTACTGATGGTATGGCTTAGCTGCCCTATTGCCGCGCGTCCCCGCCAAAAGTTGGCATTTGCCTCTGACCGGGCGGGCAACGGCGATATTTTTGTGCAAGACACGTGGGGGCGGCTCACCAACATCACCCACTCCTCTGCCGGCGATTGGGACCCCCAGTGGTCGCCAGATGGAACACAACTGGCGTTCACCAGTCACCGCGCGGGACAATCTGACATTTGGATAATGAACGCCGACGGAACGCACGCGGTCAACCTTTCCAACAACCCGGCCTGGGATTACTCGCCGTCGTGGTCCCCAGACGGGACACAGGTTGTGTTTATTTCTGAGCGGGACGGAGACGCTGAATTGTTTGTGCAGCCGCTCGGCGGCGCTCAGGCCACGCAATTAACCACCAATACCCACCCGGACAAATTGCCCGCTTGGTCCCCCGCCGGGGACCGCATCGCGTTTGCCGCCGTGGTGAACGGCATTGAGCAGGTTTATCTGCTTGATTTAACCCATCAAAACGCTATCACGCCGTTGCTCAATGCCGGTTTGAACGGTACGTCCCCGGCGTGGAGTCCCGACGGGACAAGCATCGCGTTTGTGGGCTGGAAAGACACAGACGCCATCAATATTTTCCTCCTGAACCTTGCTTCGCGTCGGTTGCAGCGTCTGTACAGCGACACCGCCTGGATTGGCTCACTGAGCTGGTCGGTAGACGGACAATGGCTGTTTTTCACCGGCCGTCAGAATGGCAACCACAATGTAATGGCGCTGAATGTGGCCGACAAGCAGGTTTATCAACTGACCCGCGCCTCTGCCTGGGACGACTTCCCTTCCCTCTCTCCCCGCGTCGGGTTTTTGCCCCTGCCGTACCAACAGTTTCCCGCTCCTCACGCCGGCGACCCGACATTTCCCCCGGATGATTTTGGCTACGGGGTGAATCTGGCCGATTTGAGCAACGCCTATCTCATTCAAGATATGCACTTCAATGCCATAAAAAGTTATGTCAACTGGGCGACGGTAGAACCGGTGCGTGGCGAATTTCGGTGGGTTGATCCGGACAACGTCCTCAAAGCTGCCGCAGGGGCCGGCGCCGATGTTCTGCTGCGAATTCACGGCACACCGGATTGGGCGCGTCCTCCCAATTCGGCGCTGAGTCATCCCCCCACCGATCCCGCCGACTTCGCCCAATTTTTAACGGCATTGGTCGCACGATACCGGGGGCGCGTGCGCGCCTACGAAATCTGGAACGAGCCTAATCTGGATTATGAGTGGGGATACCGCACCCCTTCTCCCGTGGAATACACGGCCCTGTTGCAAACCGCGTACCAGGCCATCAAAGCCGCCGATCCCACCGCGCTGGTCGTCTCGGCAGGGTTGGCTCCCACCGGTGACGGCAATCCCCCGCACGCACTGGGCGATCTGGATTTTATTGAGGGGATGTACCGCGCCGGCGCGCAGGGTTATTTCGACGCACTGGGAAGCCACCTTTACACGTATGGGCTTGCGCCAGATGATGACGATCCCCGCAGTATTTCATTCAATCGGGCGGCGCAGTACCACCAAATTATGGTTGCCTATCGTGATGGAACAACACCAATATGGATTACAGAAATGGGCTGGAACCTGCAAACCCACTGGGATTTAGGGAAGTACCATCAACAAGGAGTGACAGAACTGACGCAGGCAATGTATCTACAGCGAGCCTACATGCGCATCCGGGCCGAGTGGCCCTGGGTACAGGCCGCCTACCTCTTTAATTTGGATTTCAGTGCTGCGCCCTGGTACCCCGCTGATGAGCAAATGCGTTGGTACGCGGTACTCAATCCCGACCGCACCCCGCGTCCAGCCTTCACTGCCCTGCGCAAGATGCAGGAGAAAAGAACCGGAAACTGAAATGCGTATTGTGATAAAATTTGGCACAAATGTTGTTGCCAGCCCAAACAACACCATCAACAAACCGCGCCTGCTGGAAATGGTGCGGCAATTGGCAATTCTGCATCAGCATGGACACCAGCTTGCACTGGTATCATCGGGAGCCATATTTGTGGGTCGGCAGCACGTGGAAACGCTGCCCAAGCGCAAAGATATTCCTTTTAAACAAATGTTGGCCGCCATTGGGCAGGTTAAATTGCTAAATATCTACGAGCAGTTGTTTGATATTTACAACATTACCGTTGCGCAAGCACTGCTCACCCGCAGCGACCTGGCAAACCGCACGCGCTACATCAATGCCCGCAACACCATCAATTTACTGCTAGAAAAACGTATTGTGCCAATTGTCAATGAGAATGATGTGGTTGGGGTGGAAGAAATAAAGATTGGCGACAATGACACGCTTTCGGCGTTGATTGCCAATTTGATTGATGCTGACCGGCTAGTAATTTTAACCGACCAGCCTGGCCTGTTCACCGCCGACCCGCGCCGGCACACCGATGCGAGATTAATCAGCGAAGTGCCTGCCATTACCAGCGCCATCCGCCAACTGGCTGGAGATACTGGCACAACGATGGGCGTGGGCGGTATGAACACCAAAATCCAGGCGGCAGAATTGGCGACCCGTTCCGGTGTAGAAACCGTCATCGCTTCCGGGCACAAGTCGAACGTGCTGGTGCGGCTCATTGAGCAAGGGGAACCGTTGGGAACACGCTTTCCGGCGAAAATTAGTCATATTGAAAGCCGCAAGCGGTGGATTCTGGCAGAACCAACCGGGGGAACCTTAACGGTGGATGCGGGAGCCGCCGCCGCAATTGCCCAACACAACAAAAGCCTGCTGCCCGCCGGAATAGTTGAGGTAGCAGGCATCTTTCCGCGTGGAGCAACGGTGCTGGTGAAAACTCAGCAGGGAAAAGACATCTGTCGGGGTATTACCAATTATAATTCATCCAATATAGAAATGATTCAAGGCCATCATTCAGATGAAATTGAGGTACTTTTAGGGTATAATTATGGGCATACGGTTATTCATCGGGATAATATGGTAATTTTATAGTAATCATGGAGGTGCAAAAACTGGCATTTCGTGCTATGATTTGAGCAAATGCTTCCGTCGCAATCGGTTCAAAGAGGAGTCGGACAGTCCCTGGCGGAACGATAACGAGGATGGAAATGTCATTCCGAGCGTAGCGAAGGAATCTCCGGCTGCGAGGTGCGGAGACTGCTTCGCTATCGCTCGCAGTGACAGACCATAACGTTTTCTGCAACCTATTTTGGAGACATTGCACAATGGCATCATCCATCAACGCCCCGTACCGACTCACCATTCACGATATGCCAACCGACGAGCGCCCGCGTGAACGTCTGCAACATTACGGCGCTGCCGCCCTTTCCAATGCGGAACTCCTGGCAATTTTGCTCCGCACCGGCGTAAAAGGAGAAAACGTGCTTCACCTCAGCGCCCGGCTGCTCTCCGAGCATAACGGGCTATTGGGGCTGTCGCGGGCCGGGTTCACCGAGCTGGCCAGCAAAAAAGGATTGGGGCCGGCCAAAACCAGCCAACTGAAAGCCGCCCTGGAACTCGGTCGACGATTGATGCTGGCTTCCCCTGCCGGGCGACCACAAATCACCTCTCCCGCCGATGCCGCCAATCTATTACTGCTGGAAATGGGCGCGCTTGAGCAGGAACATTTCCGCGTGTTGCTGCTAGACACAAAACACTACGTCATTGCTTCCCCGACTATTTACCAGGGAAGTGTGAACACGGCAGTCATTCGTGTGAGCGAGGTTTTCAAACCGGCCGTCAGAGAAAACGCAACCGCAATCATCCTGGCCCACAACCACCCTTCTGGCGACCCCACACCTTCACCGGAAGACGTGCAGGTAACGCGCCGCATCATTGAGGCGGGGAAAATGCTTGATATTGAAGTACTGGATCACATTGTAATCGGCCAACAGCGTTTTGTAAGCCTTAAAGAACGGGGAATGTTTTGAGTGAAGAACGGATTGGCGATTAACAGAGAGGATGAATGACCTGTGACCAATGATAAATCGACTCCAATTGTAATCACAAAAAATCTAACCCGCACTTACAGCGACGGGAAAGTTAAAGCATTGGACGGGGTGAATTTAACCATTTATGCTGGCGAATTCGTATCCATTATGGGTCCCAGCGGCAGCGGCAAAAGCACCCTGCTGAATATGATCGGCGCACTTGACCAACCAACGTCTGGCGAAGTGTATGTGCGGGGACAAAACCTGGCCACAATTAAGCACGTCGATCAGTTCCGCGCCAAAACCGTGGGCTTCATCTTTCAACTTCACAACCTATTGCCTGCGCTCACAGCCAGAGAGAACGTCGAAATCCCTATGCACGGCCAACCCTTCAGCGAAAAAGAGCGCAAAGAGCGTGCTCTCTACTTGTTAGAACTGGTGGGGCTGGCTGACCGGGTCAACCACCTGCCCAGCCAGCTATCGGGGGGAGAACGTCAGCGGGTGGCCGTCGCGCGATCTCTGGCGAACAACCCGGCCATCATTTTGGCTGACGAACCAACCGGCAGCCTTGATACGCACAGCGGCGACGAAGTAATGGCATTGCTAGAAAAAATTAATCGGGAACACCAGCATAGCATCATTGTAGTCACCCACGACCCCAAAATTGCGCGTCGTGCCGCTCGCATTTTATCCATGCTCGATGGCAACATTGTAGATGACCATCGCGTTAGAAGCACTGTTGCCGAAGATTTGCGCGAACTGGCTCATTCAGAGTTGGGACACCTGTTACTGTCTGGGCAAGCTCAGGGGGCACTGGAAGCAGTGGGGCTGGCTTACAACGGGCAACTGACCCCCACCGCGCTGGAACTCCAACGGCTAATTACTCATTTTAATCGCGCCAATACAAGCCAGGAACGTCAATGATGTGTTTTTCCCCTGCCTTTCTGTTCGTGCTAAAATAGGAGGGTCAGTCACATGTGCTACAGGTATTTAGAGCAATAGCTTATGAATATTTCACTAGATGCAATTATATATCTGGTCGGAGCAACTGGCTTTGGCCTGTTTATAATTCCCGTTATGCTGCGGCGGAAGCTTAACGAACCGTCAACCGCTATGCTATTGCTGTACCTGGTGTTGGCACTAATTTGGAGCGCAGGACATGCAATCGCCGCATTTAATATTCCCCTTGTATGGGGGCCATTCTGGAATGCCTGGATTGTGGCATTTAGCCGGGTAACAATGTTTTTTGTCTTTGGCGCGTTAACACTTGCTTTTTTTCGGCGGGCCAGAGCGCTCTACTGGTATTGGGGGTGGGGCGTTTTGGTTTTAGCTGTGTGGGCCACACTATCGCTCAATACCTTTTATGCCACCGAGTATTTGCGCACTTATTTTCCAACTCCACCCTCTGTTGCAACTGTCATCACCGCGTTAGAAATAATTATTTGGGGCAGCGCCATCTTCGTGTCGTTGGCGGCGCTATACAAAGGATTTAAAGCGCATCCGCAAGCCCAGTACCGCAATCGCTTTGGCTATTGGCTTGGTGGCACCCTTATCCTTGCCACAGCGAACATCATCTTTTCGCTGGCACTCCCATCGATGGGGCTGCCGGGAGCCGTATTAAACATTGTGGGTGCAACGTTGATAACGTACATCACTATCCGGTATCACCCCCCGCAACTAAAATTTGTTTTCAACCGCATACTCCAATCGCTTACCGTTACCCTCTCGCTGGGCATCTTGCTGTTCGGCGCACTCAGTACAGCATATTTAATGGCCTCGTGGGATATAACACCGGGCACCGTTTTATTTTGGTTGATCATTACGGCTTTAGGCCTGGGGCTATTTCTACCACCAATTATCGGTTGGATAGAAAAAACCTTCAGCCGGGTTCTGTTTGGCGATGAAATCGACAGTGTCGCCACAATAAAAGCGTACAATCAATTTGTAAGTAGCGATTGGAATTTTAACCGCCTCAGCAAACAAGCCCTGCAATTCATCATCCAAGAAATGAACATCGACCGCTGCGCCATTTTTCTAAGCCGGGGAGATGCCACGGGACACACCACTTTTAGTCTCACTGCCACACAAGGCATAATCCCCACCTCGCAGGGACAATTTTCCAATGACAACCCCTGGATTGTCCATTTAAGACAAGTGCAAACGCCGATTACACAATATGATTTAGATGTATTACCCGTTTACAGAGCAATGCCAACGCAAGACAAGGCGTGGCTATCCTCATTGGATGTAGATATCTTTTGCCCCCTCATTCTGCGGCAAAACGAACTGGTCGGTTTTTTGGCGTTGGGGCCAAAACCTAATCACAGTCTTTTCACCCCGCAAGAATTGGCCAGATTGCAAGTGGTGGCTTCACAAATAGCGCTAGACCTTGATAAAGCACGATTGTTTGGGCAATTGGGCAACGTTAACCAGAGATTGGGACAACTTTCCAACGAGTTCAAAACGTTGGACAAAGGCAAAGCCGATTTCCTCTCAATTGCATCGCACGAATTGCGCACCCCGTTGACGCATATTCACGGCTACGCCAGCATGCTTCTGGAGGCTACAGAGGAAGACTTGCAGAGTCCGGTTTACTTGCAAAACATCCTCAACGGCATTGCCAGAGGCAGCACCCGCTTGAAAGAAGTTGTGGACCTGATTTTTGATGTTAGCAAAGCTGAAATTGGGCAACTGGACATTGCTCAAAACACAGTGAGCATCCCCGAAATTATAAACCAGGCAACAGAAACGCAACGGGACGCCTTAAAAC
>CAYPUV010000130.1:0-11313 GCA_964413895.1 uncultured Anaerolineaceae bacterium | reverse complement strand
TTTTCGCCACGCTTGATTTGAACGTGGACCGCTACCCGGAATCAGACGCCCTGAAATTATTTCTGGCCCAGGGTGTAAACAGCCTCTACGACAAAGAATTGGTCGTGTTCGCGCTAAACAGTCCCTATTATTTAGACACCACAGAAATAAATAAATTGTCAGCGTACTTTGGCCTTTACAGCAAAACCGAACCGCACCTTGAAGTTGCCGTGCGCACATTGTTTGGCGAAATGTCGCCGCAGGGAGCAGCGCCGGTGAGCGTGGATGGCGTTGGCTATGATTTGGCCAGTGCTCTGGCTCCAGACCCCGATAGACCGTTCCCCCTACAAGTGGAAACCGCTCCCGGCACACTCACACCGCCGATAACCGCAGCGCTGCGCGCCGGACCGGTGCTGGACCACAACGGCAATCCCGTGCCGGATGGGACACCGGTTGAATTTAAGGTTACGTATCGGGATGGACAGGCGGTGACGGTTCCGCTAACCGACACGGTTAAGGGGGTCGCCGAGGCGAACATCGCCTTAAGCCACCCCGGCGCGGTGACAATCACGGCCACCAGCGGAGAAGCCCAAAGCGAAACCGCGCGGACGCTCACGATTGCCACCCTTCCCACTACAGCCACAGCCAGCCCTACAGCAACGCCAACAGTTCCGCCGGTGCAAGCCAGCAGCACACCACTGCCCCCAACAAACACCCCGGTGGCAACCGTCACCGCCACGCCACCGGTGACTGGTAGCGAACGCATTGTGGAAGGTGGGGGTGGGAAGGATGTTTTGATGACTACGCGAAGTTCCGTTGCACCTATCGATCTACTGCTTGCCTTGGGCATTATCTTGCTGACCGCAGCAGCGGTCAGCGGCTGGTCACGTCTGAGCGGTTCGGCCCGGCCCGCGCGATTAGCGCTGGTAACGTTCATCGGGGGGATGGTGGCCTATCTACTTTTTGGCATTGGCTGGCTCAGGCCAGATCTATGGCTCAATGCACAAGCGCCGCTGCTGGTTCAGCGACTCACGCTGGCCGCATTGGTGCTCTTCTTCGGGTTAGGGGCAAATTGGGGAGAACGGCTACTGCGCCGCTGAGCTAGCTATTGAAAGTGATAATCAGAGCCAGGGCCAAGAGGATCAATGCAATCACCAGCAACAGGCCATTTTCACGCACAAATTGCGAAAATGGTGTTGCTGAGGAAGACACGGTTGTATTGGCGACAACCGTGTGTTGTCCGCCGCGAGCGACCAGATGCGGCGGCGGGGGTGTTGTCCCCGTCAGCGCGGCACGCCAGGCGGCAACAGAGGGGGCGCGATTATCAGGGTGAAGTTGCATCGCCCACAAAATCGCCTCGCTCATTTTCTCTGACAGCGCAGGGTTTAGGGCTTGCGGCGGCTCTAACACAGCGGGATTCAAGAACCGCTCGTGGGCGCTGGGAGGTGTGCGTCCGGTGACAAGATGATAACAGGTTGCGCCCAGAGCGTACAAATCGGCACGGGCATCGGTGTGCCCCAAGTGACCCACATATTGTTCCAGGGGGGTGTAAGGCAGGCTCCCCAATCCTTGCAGCCCGGTGACGGTACGGGGGTCGGAGGGGTCAAACGGTTTCGCCAGGCCAAAGTCAACCAGCTTTAAACGATTCTCCGGCGTTAATTTGATGTTTGCCGGTTTAATGTCGCGGTGCAGCACCATTGGCTGCCGGGTATGAAGATAGGTTAAAATATCGCACAACTGGTCCATCCACATCAGCACGGTGTCTTCGGCCAAAAAACCACCTTCTTGTTGCGCTTTTTTCACCAATTGCTCTAAATTCTGTCCCGGCACATAATCCATCACCAGGTAATCGCGGCCACTGGCTTCATCAACAAAATAATCGCTAACTTTGGGCAAACCCGGATGGTCAAGCCGGGCCAGGATGGATGCTTCCTGGTGAAATTGTTTCCGTCCCGATTGCGCCAGCTCGCCATCGAGCACTTGCTCTTTTACGGCGCACCGTCGCCCGTCAAGGCGGGCGTCATCAGCGAGATAGACGGCTCCCATCCCTCCCGCTCCGATGAGGCCGATGATGCGATAGCGGTTCCGCAATATTGTGCCTGGGCTTAACTGTGACATAAAATCCCTGAAGGATGGAGTATAAAGATACTTTGTGTCTTGCTCCTCTCGCATCAGCATAAACCAATCAATTCAGACTGTCAAACGGGAGTGAAAATGTCTGGCGAAGAATTCTCAAATAATGCATTACTCATCTGGCAGGATGGCGAAATCATTAAAGCGCAATGGCTGCTTGATACAGATGAAATTCTCATCGGCAGAGACCCAATCTGTCAAGTAACGCTGCCCAGTCGTTGGATTTCACGTGTGCACGCGCGTTTGCGGAGAGAAGAAAATCATTATCTTGCCGAAGACGCCGGCAGTAAAAACGGCTTGTTTATTAATGGCCAGCGTGTTTACAAGCCTCACGTGTTGAGCGATGGCGACAGGTTGCAACTTGCGCCCGGTTTAGACCTGATCTTTGTTGATAGCGAAGCGACGGCCCCGCTCCCCGGCAGAATGATTGATCCCCTCCACGTTGACCACGACACGCGGCAGGTGTATGTAAAAGGGCAACTTGTCTCGCCGCCGTTGAGTGCGCAACAGTACCAGATACTCTTAAAACTAATGGAGCAACCGGGCCGGGTGTACAGTCGATTTGAACTCATTCAAGTCGCCTGGTCAGACGTCAACGCGGAAGGCGTCAGCGATGATGCGGTGGATGCGATGATGCGCCGCCTGCGGCAACGGTTACACCGCATTGACCCCACCCACGAATACATCCAAACCGTACGTGGATACGGATTTAAATTGAATCTGGAGTGAGCTACCCAACGCGCCTGTGCCCCGCCAGGGGTAAAAGCAGTTGGGCTTCCGGCTTCAACGAGACTGCCGAATTAGGCAAAACCGCATTCGGTCTGACATTCTCTCCACCGGCGTTAATTTCCGCAACCCCTGCGGTATTTTGCAAAACTTTATTCAAGATATTGATCGGGCGTCCACGTTTGCCGGAACCTTTTGTGTTCTTTTTCGATGAGCGTTTTTTCAATTTTGCTTTTGCCACTTCTTTTTCTGCCACTGTCCGCACCACCTGTTCAACTTGTATCGGGTGTGCTTGACGGGTGGAAACGTCAATCAGCGATAGTCAGCGATAGCGCGAAAATGGCAATGCCTTTCACCGGTTTGTTGAACAAGCCGGCAAAAAACGGTCGCTGCTGTGGGTATTTTTACTCGCCCAACGCGAGATGCCCACGAGTTGACGATTTCTTGCAAAAGAGTGATAATATCCGACATAAGCAGTTGCCGGAACCTCCCCAACGCGGCATCGTGTGCGGACAGGCGGGGAGAGGAATTGACACAAATTCTATTATGGGAATTTCGCTTGAGCCACAAACAAATAGAAAATCAACGTCAATTGTTGGCCTCTTGATTATTGTTTTGCTCGGCGCTGGCTTGCTCTGGTGGCAACGGGACGCCTTAGTGCCTTCTGCAGCACCCGTCGCCGCCGCCACAGGAGTGTCACTGCCGGAACCCACGACAGCTACGGTAGAACAGTCTGCTGGGCAAGTGAAGCTGGTCTATTCAACCGTGGTCAGTGACACCACCCCGGCTCTCACCGCCAACCTGTACCTGACCGAAGCCGAACATTCTGACGCGCCAGAGTGGGCCGGCATTATGGGTCGCACTGGCGTTGAAACGTATACGGTGCAATCTGGCGATACGCTGTGGAGCATTGCATCTAAATTTGGGCTTGATGTGGACACCCTGCGCTGGTCAAATCCCTCATTAGAGCACAACCCAGATTTGCTCGCCCCTGGCGCGGAGCTGGTAATTTTGCCCGTGGTCGGCGCATATTACACCGTTGCTCAGGGTGATACAGTGGCTTCCGTTGCCGCAAAATACGGCGTGGCCGACGTAGACATTACCAATTATCCCCCCAACAACCTGGTTGAGCCGTTTACGCTCAGTGTGGGCGACAAGCTCATCATTCCCAACGGACGCAAAGATATTACAGAAACGCCGCCCACGCTAGACCTTGACTACCCGCTGGCCTGGCCAATTGTTGGCCCCATCACCCAAGGGTACATTCCAGGAAAACATCTGGCCATTGACATCGGTTCCGCATATGGGGCCAAAGTTTACGCCGCCGCCGACGGCACGGTGGTTCACGCTCAATGGGCGCGCACAGGGTATGGATTTACCGTCATTATTGACCACGGTAACAATCGGCAAACGCTCTACGCCCACTTGAAGGGCGCACTGGTGCAAAACGGTGAGCGCGTATCGCGTGGACAGGTCATTGGCGCAATTGGCAGCACCGGCAACTCTACCGGCCCCCATGTTCACTTTGAAGTTAGAGAAAATCGCCAGCGGCTCAATCCTCTTGATTTTTTGCGCCCGCGCTAATTAATTATGAATTTTCCCCTACCCATTTTCGGCAAAATCGAGTAAAATATTGGTATGGACGCGCACAGTAGTATAGACTCAGACCCTGACTCAGATAATCCCGCCAGTCCCCCAACAAAGAGAAAGCATATTCGGCAGTTTCGCCTGCCTGGTTTCGCGCTGCCCGCTGAGCATCGCGCCATTATTGAAACACGCCGCTATCTGACTGTGCGCTGTGTGTTAATTTGAATACTTAAGGAGTGAGATGCCCACCGCAATAATCATCACCGCCACGGTAAGTTTAATCATCTTTATCAACGCCCTATTTGTTGGGGCAGAATTTTCCGCAATACGCGCGCGTAAAACTCGCTTGCAACAGCTGGCCGGATCGGGAAACCAGCTGGCCCAAATATTGGCCCCCATAAAAGCTGACCCTAAAGCGTTGGACAATTATATTGCTGCGTGCCAACTTGGCATCACAGCGACATCACTTGTACTGGGGGCATATGCTCAAAACACAGTAGCCCAAATTTTGGTTCAGCCGCTGGTGGCGCTGGGCAACATTGCAGCGCCGCTTGCCCATTCCATTTCGGCCACAATCCTCCTCGCCCTATTTACCATTTTACAAATAGTTATCGGAGAACTGCTGCCCAAATCAATCACCATTCAATATCCAGAGCAAATGGCGCTGGCCACAACGCTACCCGTCAGATGGTCGCAAATCGTGCTGCGTCCTTTTATCTGGTTCTTTAACGGCAGCGGTGAAGTAGTGTTGCGCCTCTTCAAATTTGATAGTCATGATGGCAAAATGCACCTCCATTCTCCCAGTGAAATAGAATTACTGGTTTCAGACAGCTACGAAGGCGGATTAATAGATACCAAAGAGCAACAAATGCTGCGCAACGCTTTTCGATTGCGAAAATTGACAGCGCGACAAATCATGGTCCCGCGCACCCGTCTAGTCACGGCCTCAAGCGGGGCCAGTATCTTAAACGTACTAAACAAAGCTATTAACGCCGGGGTCACCCGTATTCCTATTTACAAAAAAGACATTGATAATATTGTTGGTTTTGTACACATTAAAGACCTTTTTTCTTTACACCAAAAAAAAGAAGATGATTTGGCTAAAGTTTTACGCAAGGTGATTTTTGTGCCGGAAACATTACCCGTATTCGATGTATGGCGCACGTTAAACCATCACCGGCAGTATATGGCCGTAGTGTTTGATGAGTATGGCGGCACAGCCGGCCTGATTACGTTTGAAGACCTCATTGAAGAAATTTTTGGCGAAGTAGAAGATGAATTTGACCAGGATATTATTGAATTGTACTCCTACGACAGCGAGGGACGCACACACCTGCGCGGAGATTTGCTCATAACCGACATCAACGAGTATTTAAAACTGAGCTTACCAGAAGGCGAAAATGATACACTGGGCGGACTGGTATTCAGTCAACTGGGCCGCCCACCAGAAGAGGGTGACGAAGTGCAGATTGACAATCTTGCTATTCGCGTGGAAAAAGTTGCTGACCAGGGTATTCTGGAGCTGTCGTTAAAGCTTCCCACAGACACACCGCCAGAAATCGGCGAATGGGAGATGATGCCTCGTGAATAAAGTGTGGTTGCTGGCACTAGGGCTGCCCGGCGTTACATTTTTTGCGGCCGCATTGAGCGCAGGACTGCCGGGACCGGAAACGCTCATTGTACCGAGCCTGATTATTTTATTATTGGTGCTGCTAAACGCCCTATACGTTGCCGCCGAATTTGCCATCAACGGTGTACGCCTCACCCAGGTTGAAGAATTGGTTGACAACGGTGACGCAATCGCACCACTCGTGCTTGCTACATTAGAGTCACCGGTGCGCCAGAACCGCTATATTGCCACATCGCAACTTGGCATCACCGTCGCATCGCTGGGATTGGGAATGTATGGCGAGCCGCAAATTGCACATTTTGTGGAGCCATACCTGGCCCGCCTACTGGGAACCTCACCAGAAGCGGCGTTAATCCATTCGGTGGGGTATATTATTGCCCTCAGTCTGCTTACATACCTGCACGTTGTGCTGGGTGAAATTGTGCCAAAATCCATCGTTCTAAGGGGAGCAGGAACAAGCCGGGCAGTGCTATTCTTGGCCCGACCAATGCAGCTCACCGAAGCAATCTTCGACATGCCAGTGCGGGGGCTTAATGGCCTGGGCAACTTGCTACTTAAATTGCTGCACATTCCGCCCGGTGAAAAACAACTTCATTCACCCGAAGAACTCGAACAAATTGTCAGTGAAAGCGCTGAAAGTGGCTTGTTGAATGAAGAAGAAGAGGACCTCATTCTGAACATATTCACCTTTGGGGAACGACAGGTGCACCAGGTAATGACTCCCCGCCGAAAAATACAGGCTGTTGCCATTGACACCCCACTTTCCGATCTCATCGGCCTGGTAACAGAGAGCAACTTCAGCCGATTCCCCGTTTACGAAGAAGACCTGGACCATATTATTGGCATTTTGCACCTGAAAGACCTTATCCGCCAACAATTGCAGCACAGTACCACCTTCAATTTGCGGTTTTTGCTGCGTCCCGCACCTTCTGTGCCTGAGCATTACCCCGCCGAGCAGTTGCTCAACGCTTTCAAACGTCGGCGGCTGCATATGGCCGTTGTGCTAGATGAGTTCGGCGGCACAGCGGGTATTGTTACCTTTGAAGACCTGGTGGAGGAAATAATCGGAGAGGTGCGCGACGAATTTGACAAAAAAGAGCAAGATCCCCTCGTTGAATTGGGGCCTGGCTCATTAGAAGTGAGCGGTCAATTTCTATTAGATGATTTGGAAGAATATTTTTCGCTAGGCGAAGAGGATGATCTGCCGGATATTGAAACGGTGGGCGGGTTAATCGTCAGCCAACTTGGTCGCCCCCCCCAGGTAGGAGACAAACTAACTTGCAACGAGCGCATCAAATTCACGGTACTGGCTATCGATGGGCTGGCCGTCGCGCGAGTTAGGATTGATTATCCCAGTGAAAAAGGTAATGATCAGGTAACCTCATAAATACTTCCGGGAGATAAACCAATGTCCTTCTCTACAATTTTGCTTGACCTGGATGACACCCTGCTAGAAAATAGTACCGAGCTGTTTATTCCAGCTTATCTGAACAGTATTAGCCATTACTTAAGCGAGTTTGCGCCCGCGGAAACCATCACCGCCCTCATTCTAAAATCTACTCAGGCAATGCAGGCCAACAGCAATCCGAATGTGACCAACTATCAGGCATTCTACAGCGCATTTTTATCGAACCTCAACTGTTCGTACGAAGATGTTAATCCAAAAGTACAAGAATATTACGAAGAGGTCTATCCAACGCTGCGTCAATATACAAACCCTACGCCCATTGCCCGCCAACTGGTAGCCCACCTGATCGAACAAGGGTATCAGGTTGTCATTGCTACCAACCCTTTATTTCCCCACACCGCCGTAGAGCAGCGCCTGGCGTGGGCTGGCGTGCAAGATTTTCCCTATGCGCTGGTAATAACAATGGAAATAATGCATTATAGCAAGCCAGACCCTCAATATTACCGCGAAATATTAACGAGAGTGGGTGCATCCCCTGCGCACACCTTGATGGTTGGCGACGACCCCCAAAATGATATTGCCCCCGCCAACGCAATCGGCATAAAAACCTGGTGGATTACAGACGCCAGTTCATCCCCAAGCACTCCTTCCACTTCAAATTATAAGGGAACGTTGACTGAATTCTATCGCTGTGCGATAGAAGGGGGTTGCTGAAAAACACGCTTACACCTGCACACGCAGATCCTGCTTCTGTTGCACTATTACAATGCCCCTGTTTTGTAGTTTTCAAAACCCTGTGGTAACATCAAAGTTTCAAAATTTCTATATAACTAATCACTATTTTGGCGCAGGCCAAAGGAACTTCAAGGGATAGCTGCAAGATGGCCGGGCAATTTATAGTAGCGTTTACTGCAGCAGGGGTTGCAATAGGTGTTTCTACCTATGCGTGGCGTCATCGCACGGTGTCGGGCGCCTCTATTTTTGCAGCTTTAATGTTAATTGTCGCGCTGTATTCTATGGGGGCTGCAATTGGAATGCTGAGTAGGACACAGGCCAATGCAACTCTGTGGAATAACGTTCGTTTTACTGCCATTGTCTTCATCTCGGTGTTGTGGTTCACATTTGCAGCTCAGTATACTGTTCAAGAGCGATGGTTACGTTATCTGACGTGGTTGACTGTGGTCCCGGCAATTACGCTGGTATTGATTTGGACCAATCCGTGGCATCATCTACTTTTCAAGCAGGTGGTCTACACTCAATCAAGCCCGTTCTTAATTGCCACCGACTGGACATTTGGACCGTGGTTTTTCGTACACGTGGTTTATTCCTACTTTTTGATAATTTTGGGTAGTTACTTTATCTTTCAGGCCGTTATCCAAACCCCGCAATTATATCGCAAGCAAGCCGCAGCGCTACTATTTGGGGCGGCGATGCCTGGCCTGGGCATCCTATTTACCAGTTTTCACCTGATTCCCGGCTCACAAATAAATTACGGCCCCGTAGCTTTTGCTCTGTCTGGGGTAGCATTAGCGTGGGGACACTATTCCTACCGCTTATTCGATCTGAAGCCCACCGCGCACCGCATACTTATCAGCAGTATGAGCGATGCAATACTCGTGTTAGATATGCAGAACCGCGTTGTAGACTTCAACCCGGCGAGCAAAACCATCTTCAATTTCCATGATGGCGCGGCAATTGGGCAATCTATTGAACAGTTGTTTAGTTTTGGACAACACCTGGTCAGACAATTTCAAAATGGAACCGTCACACAAATGGAAATTGATTATGAACAGGTCGGCAAACAACATCATTATGATTTACGAATTTCACCCTTGAAAAATCCGCGCGGCCAATTATCTGGGCGATTAATTGTTATGCGCGACATCACGTGGCGCAAGCAAGCAGAAAAAGAAAAAGAACTATTGATTACTGAACTGCAAAATGCGCTAACCCAGGTGAACACATTAAGTGGATTACTACCTATTTGTGCCAACTGCAAAAAAATACGCACCGATGAAGGGTACTGGCAAGAGGTTGAGCTGTACGTTGAGAGCCACTCTGAAGCCAAGTTCTCGCACAGCATTTGCCCCGGTTGTGCTAAAGACTTGTATCCACAGTTCTTCGAAGACGAGCAACACAACCATCCAGCGAACGAAACAACCCTCTGATTGTTGCATAATAACTCCAAGCAAGTTTTTCCAAATTGCCAAACCATACCATCGATGCTATAATTTGATGCGTAAATCAATACGGGTGATTAGCTCAGTTGGTTAGAGCGCACGGTTCACATCCGTGAGGCCACTGGTTCGAGTCCAGTATCGCCCACAGCATAAAAAACCTTCGCAACCTTCGTCCACACGGTTTAGTATCTTCGCTAACCGTGTGGACACATCGCCTCAAAAAAAAGCCATCCACCCACAATTATCAAACCTAAATGCAAAATTATATAAACTATGTGTACACCCACCGTACACACAGTTCAGCCATTGCATTCGGAGGCAAAAATGGGGCGAATCACATTTACACAAGCCATAGAGGGTTATTACTTTTTCGCAGAAGCACGGGGACTATCTCCCAACACCATCCGCGATTACACCAACACCTACAACAAATTCCGGCGATTCTTACAGAACGATCTGCCCGTCGCCGAAATCACACACCATCATATCGAAGCATTTCTATTCGACAATACCCATCTCTCGAAAGAAACACGGCTCAATTATCACATCTCATTAAGTGCATTATGGACCTGGTTGGTCAAAGAAAACATCGTCGAAGAAAACATCCTCCGCAAAGTCGCCAAACCCAAGCCAGCCCAACGCACCATCGACCCCTTCGCCGAACAAGACATCAAACTGCTTCTGGTATCTTGCAAGCGTTCATCACCCTATCAACGCTCCGGGCAAATCGAACCCAGCAACCACGCCCTCCCCAACCCGGAACGCAACGAAGCCATCATCCTTACTCTGCTCGACACTGGAATGCGCTCGTCAGAACTATGCAGCATTCAACTCAAATACGTGGATTTACGCAATCGCAAAATCAAAATCGTTGAAGGTAAAGGAGATAAAGACAGAATTGTCCCTCTCTCCGCCCGTACCTGTAAATCCATCTGGAAATACCTCACCACCAGAGAACACAAAGAACCGGTTGATTATCTGTTCACATCAAAAAAAGAATTTCCATTGAACAAAAACGCCCTCAACAAACTGATGACCCGCCTTGGCAAACGCGCTGGTGTACCAAACGTCCACCCGCACCGTTTCCGACACACATTCGCCATCACCTACCTCCGCAACGGCGGCGATCCATTCACGCTTCAGCACATCTTGGGACACAGCGATATGACAATGACCCGTCGCTATCTCAACATCGCCAAGCGAGACATCGAAAGCGGACATTTCAGAGCTTCTCCGGTGGCCAACTGGAACTTGTGAAATTGACGCACGATACCAAATATGGTATCATCTCAGCAGGGGAAAAAGCAATGACCAAAGCAGACAAGCGCATCCGAAAAATGCGCCAAAACCCCAAGAATGTCCGGTTTGATGATATGGACGCCGTGTTGCTGGCGTTGGGCTTTCAAAAACGTCAGCGCGGCAGCCACGCTGTTTACACGCTCAACCAATGGCGCATCACCATTCCAGCGCGCAAACCGTTCATCCTGCCGGTTTACGTCAAAGAATTACTGGGTTTGCTGGATGAAATTTTAGGTAGTGAATAATGGGAAAAATGACCGTTGAAGAATATCTGAAGTTGCCGTACACCATCGAAGTCATCAGAGATGAAACGGGCGGGTATTTTGCCAAAGTATTGGAACTCCCCGGTTGTATGACGCAGGCGGATGACT
>CAYPUV010000129.1:0-11324 GCA_964413895.1 uncultured Anaerolineaceae bacterium | reverse complement strand
GCGCCCCAACACGCGAGACGCACGGACACCCACTACACACCCGCCTCGTGTGGGCCGGGCAGGGTATAGAAAAGAAACGCCTCACCACCGGGCCGCTCTCCACCGCACTCAACCGCACCGAAATTTACAGCAGTCGCCCCGCCGTCGAAGTGGAACTCCACACCCATTGGAGAGACGTGCCGCAGAACAAACAACATTGAAACCTGGAACCTGAAACCTAAAATGACCTGGTACAAAAACGCTATTTTTTATGAATTACACATCCGCGCTTTTGCCGACAACAATGGCGACGGCAAAGGCGACATTCCCGGCATCATTACCAAACTTGATTACTTGCAAGAATTGGGAGTTGACTGCATCTGGTTGTTGCCAATGTTCCCGTCGCCCCTGAGAGACGATGGCTACGACGTTGCCGACTACTTCAGCATCCACCCTGATTACGGCACGGTAGATGATTTTAAGCACCTGGTGCAAGAAGCGCACGCGCGCGGCATCCGCATCATCACCGACCTGGTTCTCAACCACACTTCAGATGAACACCCCTGGTTCATCGAAAGCCGGAAAGCGAAAGATAATCCATACCGCAACTACTACGTATGGAGTAAAACCGACCAAAAATACGAAGATGCACGCATCATTTTTCTGGATACCGAATCATCCAATTGGACCTACGATGAAACCACCGGCGAGTACTACTGGCATCGCTTTTACGCCAGCCAGCCCGACCTCAACTACGATAACCCGGAAGTTGCCCAGAAGATGATGGAAGTCATTCGCTTTTGGCTCAATTTGGGCATTGACGGCTTCCGCGCCGACGCCGTACCTTATTTGTTTGAACGGGAAGGGACCAACTGCGAAAATTTGCCCGAAACACACGCCTACCTGAAAAAAATCCGGGCAATGATGGACGCCGAATATCCCGGCACAATTCTACTGGGTGAAGCCAACCAGTGGCCCCACGACCTGCGCCCCTATTTTGGCGGCAACCCCACCGATCCCACCGTCCCCGGTGACGAGTTCCATATGGCGTTTCACTTTCCGATTATGCCGCGTATTTTCAAAGCCTTCAAAACTGCCGACGCCAGCGACATCATCAACATTATGACGAACACGCCCACCATTCCCCACAATTGCCAGTGGTGCGTCTTTTTGCGCAACCACGATGAACTAACGCTGGAAATGGTGACCGAAGAAGACCGGCAGTTTATGTGGCAACAATACGCCCCCAACCCCCGTATGCGACTGAACCTCGGTATTCGGCGGCGACTGGCACCCTTGCTAGATAATGCCCGCCGCAAAATTGAAGCCGCCAACGCCATCTTGTTTAGCCTGGCTGGCACACCCGTCATCTATTATGGCGATGAAATTGGGATGGGTGACAACATCTGGCTGCCCGACCGCAACGGCGTGCGCACCCCTATGCAGTGGACCGCGGAACCGGGCGCGGGCTTCTCCACCGCCGACCCAACAACTTTTTATGAGCCACTCATCGATAACGATGAATACGGTTTTCAACACCTCAACGTAAAAACGCAGCGTGCCGACCCGCAATCACTGTTCCACACCATCAGGCACTTCATCGCTACGCGCAAGGCGCACCCCGTCCTCGGCGATGGCGACACAACCTTCCTCGCGCACAGCAATCGCTCAATTCTGGCATACCTGCGGCGCAACGCTAGCGAAATGCTGCTCGTTGCCGTCAACCTCTCAAACCAACAGCAGAACACCACTGTGACACTCCCCAATTTGATGAATAGCACACCCTATGATATTTTAACAGGTGAATCTCTGCCCCCCGCTACCGGAGCAGAGTATATCATTACCCTACAACCATACCAATATTTATGGCTGAAGCTGGTATGATGCGTATTGCTTCCAACCCTGACAGGTTCTTAAACCTGTCAGGGTTGGAAATAATATCACAGACGCAATACAAGTACAGTCACCAAAAGTTTGTTAAATGCCAGACACCCGCACATTGGAACCTGCATGATTATGCATTATCAGGTCATCGTCCGTAGCCAGGGCGAAGTGGTCGCCCACCATAACGTGGAAGCCAGCAGCGGATTGGCCGCCATCAATCAAGTAGAACTGCTTTACGGCGAGCCGGTGTGGGTGGAGTATGTCACAGTGGAACTGGAAGATGGCTCTAAACGGCACAAAATGGTGGTACACAACTGGCACGGGTACAGCTTTCTGGCAACACAAACCACCAGCAACGACTGACACATGCCGAATACATCAGCACTCACCCAGTCCACTTTCCGGGAAAGTTTTACCGCTCAACTGTGCAAGTCCAAAAAACAAAACGTTGATTGCATCCTAAAACGGAGATACTATGCCAACCGCAAAACGTGTAAAAGATTCAGAAATTATCATTCATCACTTTATGATGCCTGAACACGCCAATCCACTGGGCAACGTTCACGGCGGCATTATAATGAAACTGGTAGATGAAGTGGGCGGCATTTGCGCTATGCGCCACGCCCAGCGCCCCGCCGTGACCATTGCAATGGATTCAATGACCTTCCATTCACCCGTTCATGTGGGCGATCTGGTAACATTCCACGCCAGCCTCAATTACGTTGGGAAAACCTCGATGGAAGTTGGGGTAAAAGTGGTTGCCGAAAACCTCATTACCCGCGAACAGACACACACCAACTCAGCGTACCTGGTATATGTGGCGCTGGACGACAGCGGCAAACCCACGCCCGTTCCCGAACTGATTCTGGAAACCGACGAGGACAAACGCCGCTGGGAAGAAGCAAAACAACGGCAAGCGCATCGCCTGCACCAGCAGGCTGAAAAACGTGCGCCGCGGGAAAAATAAACGTATTTTGAAACCTGAAACCAAAACCCAAAACCTTGTAACTTTCATCTATCTTGCCATTCTGCTACTGGCGGATCTTGCGCTCCTGCTTCCTGTCACACGCCCCAGCGGGGCGCTATTGCTGGCGCTGGTGCTGCCCGGCTGGGGCTGGGCGAGCTGGCTGCGTCCCCGAAACTGGCTGGCGCACAGTGTACTGGCCCTGGGATTGAGCTACACCATTGCTGCACTGGGAACCCTGTTGTTGCATTACCTGCCCGGCGGACTTGCCGCGTGGCAAATGGCGGCGCTATTCAACCTTGTTGCTATTGCGCCCTTTGCCAAAAGAAAATCACGCATCGCGCATCATAATAGCTCCCAACGCTCAGCTTTCAGCTTTGTCCTGATCATTTTGCTGGCAATTGCCCTTCGCTTTGCCAATCTGGGTTACAGCGAATTTCAGGGTGATGAAGCGCTGGCGATGACTTCTGCCGCCGAAGCCATTCAGGGGCACGCCGACGCGCTCTTTCTGCGGGGCAAAGGCCCCGCCGAAGTACTCCTCCCCACCGCCGTGTGGACGCTCGCCCGCACCATCACCGAAGGCGTTGCCCGGCTGCCCTTCGCCATCGCCGGGGTGATGAGCCTGCTAGCATTGTATTTGCTGGCGAAAGATCTGTTTTCCCCCAAAGTCGCCCACTACGCCGTCGCCATCCTCGCCGCCAGTGGGTTTATGGTCGGGTTTAGCCGTATTGTGCAATACCAAACCATCGTTGTTTGGATGAGCATTCTGTCGCTGTGGACCTTTTGGCAATGGCAGCAAACGGATAAACTGCGCTGGGCGTTTGCTTCTGGTTTATTTTTGGGGATTGGCTTGCTGGCGCACTATGACACTATTTTGGTAGCACCAGCGATTGGCTGGCTGTGGCTGGCGTCTTTTTCACGCACCGCTGCCCGCCGCCGGCACCTTTTCACCGCCATTTGCTGGCTGCTGAGCGCCGCCATCACCGCCGCCACCTTCTACCTGCCATACCTGCTTAACCCGCAGATTAGCCGCACCGGCGATTATGTGAGCGGGCGCATCGGTGCGGGATTGAAAAACCACCTAGCAGATTTTTTGCACTTCCACGTTTTTTACAGCTCTTTTTATTATGTACTGATTGTCGGAGCGCTGTTGGCATGTTTTTTGGTGTGGGCGGTGTGGCGTGCCCGCTGGGGAAAACTGCCCGGCGCAGCCATCGCCGCTGCCATGTTGCTGGGGCTGGCATCGTTCCCTGATCTGCTGGGGCAATGGACGATCTTCCCCGCCAGCCTGGTACTGCTGGCAGCATTCGTGTCACCGGCGCTGACCACCGCCCAACGCACCGCATTGGCGTGGTTCGCCGTGCCCTTTTTGGGATACAACTTCGCTGTGGCAACCCCGCTGACACACATTTACACCACCCTGCCCGGCTGGGCGCTGCTGGCAGGTTGGTCGGCAGCACAGGTTCGGGTCAACCAGCGCGTGCTGGGGGCCATTAATGTGGCGCTGGTGCTACTGTCGTCGCTATATCTGTGGAATGCGTTTGTGCGGCACGATGTGGAATTTCTGCAAGATTACCCGGCGGGCAATTTGAGCCTGTTCTGGACCCCATATCCATCGCCCCCGCAGACCGGCTTTTTCGGCTTTACCCATAAAAGCGGCTGGAAAACGGTGGGAGCGCTGCTCGCCGATGGCACGCTAGCGGGTGATTATGATAGCAATGAAGAAGAAGATGTGACGGGCTGGTACACACGGCATGCTCCCCGTGCCTGTGACCCCGGCGCCGAATTTGTTTTCATCAGTGATGACGTGGTGGACGCGCCCCCACACGCCCCTGAGACGACGGCGGGCGAATACACTGCGGTGGGGCAGGCGGTGTTGTCAAATAGAAAAACGTTGACGGTGTACCAGCGCACTCCGGCGACGGCGGATTTGGGACAACTGGACGTGGCAACGCTGACCCAACGGTTCGATCAAACGGCAATCCCCGCTGCTTTTGCCCGTGAGGCGCACTGGCAATTGAATGCGAACGTGAATTTTAGCGGAAAAATCAAACTGGTGGGGTACTCGCTAGATGCCCGGCAAGCCTACCCCGGGGGGCGCATTCTGCTGACGCTCTACTGGCAAGCGCTCACCCAACTGGATGAAAGCTACAAGGTTTTTGTACATTTAGATTCGGAGAAAAAGTACGCGCAGGCAGACAGCGTGCCCGTTTGCGCCCGCTATCCCACCACCGATTGGCAAGTGGGGCAAACCATCAGTGACCAGCACGCACTTGCTCTCTCGCCCGCTACCCCCAGCGGCCAGATTCCACTGGTGGTGGGACTGTACCAGCCCGAAAGCGGGGTTCGGCTGGACGTGCTGGACGAAGCAGGCAATCCCGCCGGCGTGAGCGCGACGCTGACAACCGTGCAGATTCAACCGATAGGGGGTGATTGATGAGATTCCGGCGCATATTATTGGTGGTGGCGCTTTTGGCATTTGGAATTGGTGCTGGTTTTGGGGCGTGGGTGTACCGCCCGCCAGCAGCGCTGCAATTAACCGCCCCCGGTCTGGCAGAATACGTGAAATTCCTGCCGGAAAAACGATTGGGGGTACTCCCCATCCAACGATTGTATTTTTTGCTGCCGCTGGCGACAGCAGCGTTGGGGATACCCCTGCTGGCAGCTAATTGGCAATTGCGATTGCCCCGCAGCCTGAACTGGCTGTTGCGACTGGCGACGCTCCCCCTGGCGTTGGCGCTGCTCTCGCCGGTGTGGTCGCCGGGCGTGCTGCTGAGCGCCGAGTTTCGGCTGCAAACAATGGTTGCTGCGGCAGCAGTGGGGCTGGCAGTGATTGCGCCATTGTTCAGTCGCCTGCCGCTAAAATGGCTACTGGCGGCCATTAATCTGGCGGGAATTGCCGCGCTCACGCTGGCACTGCGCCAGTTCTGGCTGGTGGATCAGGCGATTGCCGCCACGTATGCCAGCCCCATCGAATTGGGCTGGGGAGGCTGGCTCACCATCGCCGGGTTGGGGGGGCTGATTGCGGCGCAGTTCCGGGAAAGAGAGAATCGTTAGTTGCTTGTAACTGTTCAGGTGTTGGTATTATGTTTGCCAATGGTATTGTTGAAGGGCTTCCTCATCCCCCCTGTATCCCCTTCCCAATGAGAAGGGGGGAGTGTAAGTGGGGGAGGGGGTGTATAGCTACAATTGCTCATTGTTAATTGTTTGACGCCATTATCTGCACAATTGAATCTTTGAATCGGGGTGGGTGAGCAATACGGTGCAGCCCAAATTCGTTTTCGGCCAGATTAACCAGCAGCTCACCCGGCGATTCATCGGGGCCGATCTGGTAAACTCGCTCTTTAAATGCCACGGCAACTTTTTTCGCCATCCCTTCGCCCACTGTAAACCCTTTAATTTCCTTTAGATAATAATGCACCACATTCCACCCGCTGAGAGGGCCAAGCAAGATTTCTGATTCGGTCACGCCAAACAGGTCGAGGGGGTGTGCTTCGTACACCAGCGGGTTGTTCAGCACCGCCTTCTGGTGTACCCCGGCGGCGTGCGTGCGATTGGTGAGGCTCACCGGCTCCTTCGAAGGGACCAATTTGCGCAATTTGTCAGCCATCATCACGTTGATGGGATACGAGCCGCGCAAATGGTAGCCTTCTAACATATCATATTCCCGGTCAATGTACAGATTAAATAGCAACGCCGTCATCGACGTGATGCCGGAACGTTCTCCAATACCCAGCAAGGTGGTGTTCACGTAGCGCATTCCATGCTTCACCGCGGCAAGCGTGTTGTGCAAGGCAAAGCCGCGATCATCGTGAAAATGTCCTTCAAAATCGATATGAGGGAAGCGCTCTTTGAGTAATGCCACCCGCTGCGCCACGGCCTCCGGGGTTGCCACGCCAACCGTGTCGGGCGTGCCCAACCGATCTACCAGCGGCGCAACCGAATCATACACATAAAACAAATCCTCCGGGCGCGTGCGGAAAGCATCTTCACCGCTGAAGCGCAAAATCAAGTGCGGATAATTACGCCGTACATCCTCTAGCAGCGGCAGCGCTTTCTGCACAATGGTTTCCAACGAGTTGCCGTGGTTGTAGTTGCGTGAAGCGTCTGAGGTGCCAAAATAGAAGTTCAGCCCGTCGCAGCCCGCTTCGATGGCGGCTTCCACGTCGGCGGGGTGGGTGCGCACGTGTGCCAGCAAAAAGGTGTACCCTTTTTGCGTAATGAGCGAATCGCGCACAGCTTTGACGGCAGCAAAATCCTCTTTTTCCTGTGGACTGACCACCGGAGAAAACAGCTCCAGAAACTTGACCCCGTAAATTATCAACGCGCGAGCAATTTCCGTCTTGTCGGTCTGATTGAAAAAATATTTATAGTGATCGTGCAGCAGCGATGATTGCGAGCCTTCGCGCAGAGTGGTATCGATGATTTCCAGTTGGCGGGGTTGGTAATTTTTGAATTGAAATGCCGGTTGAGACACGGCGCACCTCCGTTTTGGTTTTTGGGGAAATAAAAAACCGACTGTCTCCAATTTGGTTGGGGCAGTCGGCTTGTAATGGCCTGAATTATGCTGCAGCGCGTCAACGCAAAAATCCCAACCTTCGGTCAGGCTTCTTAACGCGCTTGGTAGCATATTGGATGCCAATGCTAACAACTTCAACAGAAATTATCATAGCGCAGAGAATAGCACGAAATAAAATATGCGCAAATTTCAAAAACCTGACGGGTTCTGGGAACCCGTCAGGTTCAGGTGATGGTTACTTAAAAATTACCGGCAGGTACACCAGTTCTGGCGGTTCACCAGTGAGCGTAAAATCGGTAAAATGGTCAATCTGCATCGTGACGATGTTGGCCGCAGTGTCCACCGCGTAGCTATCGGGGAACGTCCACGAGTCGGTAGTGGTTGAGAAGTACGCCGGTTTCAAGCGTGGCTCGTAAATACCCAGTTGTACCAGTTCCGCATCATCATATTTAAAGCCGATGATAACATCCTGGTTGAAATGGTCTTCAATGGGTTGCCCGTCGCTGTCCGTTGCCAGGAAGGCATAGCCATATTTGTAGATGTTGGGAGCGTGCCGCTGGTCCGGCAGCGCAGCGATTGGTACAACGCGCAGAGTCACTTCGCCGCTAACCGGCATGGCTCCGGCTGGAATGAAGATGTGAGTACCGTCGCGCAGCTCAATCCGTTGCGCTTCGGAGGCATCGAAAGTGACCACCACTGGCGCAGGTTTGGGATGTGGCCCGGCGAGGGTTAAATCCTGGGTGACACTGCTGTTTGTCACCGTGACGACCTGTCGCACCGCCCAGAACTGAGTATCAGTTTCAAACGCCGCGCCAACGTGCCAGATGGTGTTGGAAATAACGCCCAACGAATACGTCCCGGCAGAATTGGTGATGGCGAAGCGTTGCTTCACAAATCCGCCATCTTCTGACCAGGCCCACACCAGCGCATTGCCATTCAATCCACCGCTGCCGGCGATGGTCAAATTGCCACTGATGGTCACGTCGGGCAGTTGGAATTGCAGCACGTGCCCGCCAGATGTTTCGCCGGCAGCAACCGTTACTTCCACCTCCAGTGGCTTTATCCAAGCAGGGTTGCCGCCCGCTGCACCCAGTCGATACCGTCCTGCCGGAACCGCCAGACGGAACGTGCCATCGGCGCGGCTGCGGGTGTGCAGGGTCAATTTGGTGTGGATGCCGTGCGCCAGTACCATCACTCCACCCAGCGGTGAGCCATCCGGCGCAAGAACTGTACCTGTAATAGTGCTATCCTTTTCCACCACCGGCAGCGGTACCACCGAAGGGGTGCCCGCCTGTGCGGTAACGTTGATGATGTTGGCGAGCTTCACATAATTTGAATCGGGGTCGATGCGGTACCCCAAATGCCACACTCCTGCCGCCACATTGAGCCTGTACGTTCCATTGCCGGGATCGATGCGGGTGGCGGCCCAATTATTTTGCCACCACGCCCCCACCATACCCTCAACACCGGTGACAACCAACTGCGTGCGCGGGTTCCACAGCGCGCCGGTAATCACAGCATCTTTGAGTTGCACCGGGATCGTCACCGTCACCGCACCGCCTGCTGCTACCGTCACCCGTTTTTCCACGCCAGACATATGCTGGCTGCCCGCACCAAGATACGCGGCCACATCGTACGTTCCACCCGGTACGTGAATGGTGAACGTGCCGTTTTGGATAGGTGCGCCGTTGTGAATGGTGGAGTCGGTGGTGTTGACCGCTTTGGCCCAGCCTTCCACATTAGGCAGGGGGAGGCCATTTTCATCCACCAGCACGCCGTTGATGGCCGCATCGGCTGAGGTGAGGGTGAAGTTCACGTTTGGCACGGTTTCACCTGCTCCCAGCGATACACTTTCCCCGTCACCCAGATAGATGTACGGTTGGGCGGGGCCTGGTGCGGGGCGCACGTGCCAATCGCCGGCTACCACGGGCAAAATATAGTTTCCATCTTCTCCAGTGTGCGTGCGCAAAATTTCTGGCGTACCGGAACGCCACGCGGCCACCGGAATACCGGCTACGCCGCTGCCGTCGCCATCAGTGACAGTGCCGGTAATGGCAGCATCACGGGCAATCAATTCAATCGCCCCTAAATTGTAGGTATCATTCGGCTCCACCAGAATGGGGTCAAGTACCGGCCCCATATATTGTGAGGTATGCGGATGCACAACTACTTTGTACCCGCCACTGGGCACAGTGATGGTGAATGCTTGCCCCAGGTCAACGTCCACTTTTCTACCCACGCCTTCATTATTGAAAAGTGCCACCGTCACAGTGAAGGGGTCACCGGGGAAAACAACCGTGCCGCCAGGCAGCACCACACTGCCAACCACTGTTGAATCAGCAAGCAGCACTTCAAAATTTTGGGTTTTGGTTTCAGAGTCGGTGTTGTATTTAAAGTGTACCAATTGCGGCGGCTTGGGGAAAACCCAGTGGGCGGGGACAGTAGTGCTAATCGGTTTCACCGTCATCGCCCACAATCCTGACGAAAGTTGCAACTGGTAATTGCCGCTGGCATCGGTGAGGGTGTGCGCTTCGCCGTAGCGGTCAACGCGATGCGCCACCACCAGTGCATTCTGCACCGGTAGCCCGGCGCTTCCTTCCTGATGAGCGGTGACAGTCCCCGTTACAATTTTGGGACTGTTGCCAAACGTCAGCAGGTACGGATTGGACGCGCCACCGGGAAGCGTGACGGTGAATGGTGTGGGTGGGAGCAGGTCGTGCCGGTTAAAGGGAGGCATTGCGCCCACCACATATTCGCCGGCGGGCAACCCACCAATGGCCCAGAAGCCGTTGGCGCTGGTGCGGTCGCTGGCAGAGGCAACCGGCCCCATCGTATTGTTGTGCCCCGCAACCACCACTTCAGCGTTGCGAACGGGATTATGCGATGAATCTTCTGCGGTGCCCCACAATTGAGCGTCGGTCAGTGTGAGACTGAGCGTCCGGGTGACGCCCGGCGACACTGATACCGGTAGCAACTCTGAGCGCCAATACGGGTCATCGGTGGCGGGGAAAGCGCGGAGGGCGTAAGTTCCCGGTGCCGGCAACCCGCCGATGGCGAATGCTCCACCGGGAGCATCCACGCTCTGGATGACCATGCTGTTCCCCAAATACACCTTCACCGTTGCGGTGACAGGCATTGTGCCACCGGGAGCAAATACCGTGCCCTCAATCTGCGCCCGGGTAAGTGCAAGCGCCACGCCATTTACCGGGTTGTTGATAATTGAAATGGGCTTCGGCAGCGATTGCGTCAGCCCAGAGGCAACGGGCGGCACCGCTTTCAGTACGTACAGGCCATTTGCCACCGGCCCAATGCTGAAACTACCGTCATTCACATCAACCTGAGCCTGGCCTACCAGGGTATCTGTACCAGCCTCAAATAGTTTCACTACTGTGCCGGACGGTAGCGGGTAGCTATCAGGTGACGTGACCGTACCGCTAATAGTGCCGCCCAATGTCAGCGCCAACACCAGGCTGCCACCTATTAGCGCCAGCAAAAACACCAAAAACACCACTATCGCCACACGACGAAATTTAATTGAGATAGGTTTTAACATATATCCAGCCTCCTTTGCTAAAAATGGATTTAAGGGGTAGGGTTAGTTTTTTGTCATTTCACATTAGGCAGCCTCCCGGTGCATCTTCGTGACTTCTCTGTAATTCTCTGAAAATAGGTGGTTTCAGACCTGTCATTGCGAGCGTCAGCGAAGCAATCGCCAACTTTACGACGCGGGGATTGCCACGGCGGACTGACGTCCGCCTCGCAATGGCATTTTTACCCGTGCCGGGTACAGGTACCCGCGGTAGTGAAACTGGTTTAATGATAACTTCTCTGTAACCCACTTCCACGGATTGCTCACAAAGCAATCTTCGCACAAAAATGTTAGCGAGGCGTTTCAAAAATGTAAAAATTTGGGTGAATTTGTAAAATTTCTGTAACTATTCAGGGCGTCTGTTGGAACACAGAGAAACACGGAGTTTT
>CAYPUV010000128.1:0-11334 GCA_964413895.1 uncultured Anaerolineaceae bacterium | reverse complement strand
CCCCACACCAATGCCAACCCCTACCATCACCCCCACCACCACACCGTCACCCACCATTACCCCTACCGCCACCCCGTTGCCTACCGCTACGCCTGTGCCGCCACCCACTTCCACTATCTCGCCAACCGCTACAGCCACGGCCACACCATCACCGGCAGACGCCCTGCGCCAATCGCTGCCACTGCTCGGCGGGGGGGCAATTTGTTTTGGTGGTGGTATAATAGGGTTGGGGGTCATTGTTTTTGGAACGTTGCACTGGCTCTATCGACTGGGGCAAGAGCAGGATGAGGGATGACGTCTCGACACGCGTCGCGCGGCGGGCTCCCATGGCCAGCGGCAGGGGATAGGGGATGCGGACGCGCTCCCCAACGCTTTTTCCGCCGCCAGCTTTCATCAAATTAGGAGAAATGCAAACACGATGCGGTTGAAACCTATCGCTATTTTGGGTGGATTGTCTTTTCTGCTGATGGGGTGCGCCCCCGTCGCCACATCGACGTCCCCCACGCCCTCTCCCACCCCGGCACAGGTGCAAAGAGTGCCCCCTGCCACCTTCACCCCACCACCAACCCCAACCGAACCCACACCCTCGTCTACACCGGCTCCTGCCACCCCCACACCAACGCGAGCACCTACCCCGCTGCCGCCCGTGCCGCCCCTGGCTCTGCAACTGGTCGCCGACGGGTTTGACGAGCCGGTGAGCATTACCAGTGCCAACGATGGCAGCAATCGATTGTTTGTGGCGGAACGACAGGGGAAAGTACGCGTCGTTCAGCAGAGAATCGTTCAACCAGCTCCCTTTCTCAACATCACCTCCCTGGTTGGCTCGCAAAGACAGGAACAAGGATTGCTGAGCATTGTTTTTCATCCCGATTTTCCAACAGATCCGCGCGTTTTTGTGGATTACACCGACAAAAACGGCGCAACAGTCATTGCCAGCTACCGCACCACCGCCGATTTTTCCCGCGCCGACCCCACAACGGCTGCCGTACTGATGACCTTCCCGCAGCCGTATCGCAACCATAATGGGGGGCAGCTTCAATTTGGTCCCGATGGATACCTGTACATCGGCACAGGCGATGGCGGTGCAGCCAACGACCCCCACGGCAATGGTCAGAACCTCGACACGCTGTTGGGGAAGTTACTGCGCGTGAGTGTGGATTTTGGCACCCCGTACACCATCCCCGCCGACAATCCTTTTGCCGCAATGCCCAAAGTCCGCCCGGAAATTTGGGCGTATGGTCTGCGCAATCCCTGGCGATTCTCTTTTGACCGCTTGACCGACGACTTGTGGATCGCCGATGTGGGGCAAAATCTATTTGAAGAAGTCAACTTTATGCCCGCCGGAACAGGGGCCGGGACAAATTACGGCTGGAATGTAATGGAAGGATTGCACTGCTTCCAGCAAAACAATTGCAATGCTGAAGGACTGGTGCTGCCAATAGCGGAATATAGTCGTGACCAGGGTTGCTCGATAACGGGGGGATACGTTTATCGCGGAGACGCAATCCCCACGTTGCAGGGTGTTTATTTATACGGCGATTATTGTTCCGGCAAAATATGGGCGCTTCGCCCGAATGCGCTGCCGGTGGAGGTACTGGCAACCAACCTGAATATCAGCTCATTTGGGGAAGATGAAACGGGCGAATTGTACGTGGCTGATTTGAATGGAGGCGTGTATCAAATCACGAGTGTTGAGTGACGAATGATTGACCATCTCCCCAACCTTCCCCCTGTGAAGGAGAGAGAGTTGCGGTAAGTGACGGGAGGGGGTGACGAATGACAAAATGGAATCGAAAAGCGCCGTGCTCTGGCTTCACGGCGCTCTGCGGTAGCAGAGACGGGGGGATCGGGGGGCAGTACCCCCTGCTCTCTTTTTAACTGGCGTGCAGCTCAGTAAAGGAATCGAAAAGCGCCGTGCTCTGGCTTCACGGCGCTTCACCAAAAGGAGGAGAAAAAGGAATTGAATAGCCTACAAATACTATAGCGCAAGATGCCAAACAATACTCAACGCAAAGTCTACGTAAAGTCTACGCTCCCGCAACAACATTCAGATAACTGAGTAAAGGAGGTAATGATGCCGACTGGCACCACCAACAAATACATTCTGGCAATAGACCTGGGGACTTCTGGCCCAAAAGTGGCGCTGGTAGCCACAACTGGCGACGTAAAAGCCTGGACCTTTGAGGAAACACCCATCACCCTGCTGCCCAATGGCGGAGCTGAGCAAAACCCCGCCGACTGGTGGCAGGCTATTAAAATCGCAACCCGTCGGCTTTTGGAGCCGGGGCAAATTACCGCAGATGATGTTGTCGCCGTAAGTTGCACTTCGCAATGGTCGGGAACGGTGGCAATTGACCGCGACGGCACCCCCCTGATGAATGCCATCATCTGGATGGATTCGCGTGGCGCACCCTACGTCAAAGAAATTACCGGCGGGCAAATTACGGTGGAAGGGTACGGCATCAACAAGCTACCGCGCTGGCTGCGGCTGACAGGCGGGTTACCCGGACAGGCGGGCAAAGACCCCATCGCCCATATTCTGTACATCAAACACCAGCACCCCGAAGTTTACGCCCAAACCTACAAATTTTTGGAACCGAAAGACTATCTTAATTTGCGGCTAACGGGTAAGTTCGCGGCCTCATATGATTCAATTGCCCTACATTGGGTCACCGATAATCGAACCCTGGCCCACGTGGTTTACGATGACAAATTGCTCTCACTATCTACCATCGACCCGAAAAAACTGCCCGAATTACATCGCGCCGTCGATGTGCTGGGCACACTCAAATCCGAGGTGGCGGCAGAATTGGGTCTCAACCCATCGGTGCCAGTCGTGTTAGGCACACCCGACGTGCAATCTGCGGCATTGGGGTCAGGTGCGGTGCGCGATTTTCAGCCGCATTTGTACATTGGCACCTCGTCGTGGCTCACCTGTCACGTGCCATTCAAAAAAACGGACATCCTGCACAATATGGCGTCGCTGCCATCTGCCATCCCGGAACGGTACCTTATTGCCAATGAGCAAGAAACCGCCGGTGCATGTCTCAATTTTTTAAAAGACAACATCCTGTTTCATCCTGATGAGCTACTGGCAGAAAGTGAGGCCCCCAACATCTATCAACTTTTTGACCGGATAGTGGAACATGTTCCGGCAGGGAGCGACGGCGTTGTTTTTACCCCCTGGCTCTACGGCGAGCGCACGCCGGTGGAAGACCATACTGTGCGCGGCGGCTTTTACAATATGTCGCTGCGCACCACCCGCGAGCATTTGATCAGAGCGGTATTTGAAGGCGTCGCATTCAATTCGCGGTGGTTGCTGATGTACGTGGAAAAATTCGCCAAACGGAAATTTAGAGCCATCAATATGATCGGCGGCGGGGCCAATTCAGACATCTGGTGTCAGATTCACGCCGACGTATTCAACCGTACCATCCGCCAGGTGGAAGCGCCGATTTTGGCGAACGTGCGCGGCGCAGCAATGTTGGCTTTGGTAGCATTAGGGTACGGCTCGTTTGCAGAATTGGGACGGCGCATAAAGATTGCGCACACTTACCAACCCAATCCGGCCCATCGTCAATTGTATGATGAGCTTTTTGCGGAATTCATCAACATTTACAAGCGCAATCGTCCTATTTACGCACGCTTGAATCGAAAGAAATAGCGTAACAATACAGGTTGCTGGCTGTTTTTATTGGAGGCTACAATGGATGTACTGAATCTGTTGAACAAACTGCGCTGGGTTCCCCCTGGCATAATGGCAGCACTAGAAAAGCGATTAAAGAAAATTCCGGCAATGAAAGCGCACATCGACAAAGAGTACGAATCGTTGATGGGCGCGCTGGAAACCACACTCAAACCATACCGCGATGATTTCCCCACCTTTTCCCGGCTGCCACAAACCGGACGATCCCATGCAGCCATTCTGAAAGAGATGCGGACGCTTGAAGCGCGTGAAGCAGAACGCTGGCAACAAGGGTTTGCCTCTGGCGCGGTGTACCACGGCGACCCCCAACACATTGATTTTTTGAATCAGGTGTACGCCATCAACTCTCAGAGCAACCCGCTGCATGCCGATTTGTGGCCCAGCGCGACCAAATTTGAGGCAGAAATTGTTTCGATGACGGCAATGATGCTGGGCGCAGCAAAAGTGGGCGGTGAAGATGGCATTTGTGGCACGGTGTCATCGGGGGGCACAGAGAGCATTTTATTGGCTATGAAAACCTACCGCGACTGGGCCAGAGACAAAAAAGGCATTGCCCACCCGGAAATGATTATCCCCGTCACCGCACACGCAGCATTTGACAAAGCGGCCCAATTCTTCAACATAAAACCGGTCCGTGTCCCCGTGGATGCCAGTTATCGCGCCAATGTAAAGGCTGTAGAAAAGGCCATCAGCAAAAATACCGTGGTAATTGTGGGGTCCGCGCCCTCATTTCCCCACGGAGTCATCGACCCCATTGGCGCAATGTCGGAACTGGCCAGGCAGCGAGACATTGGATTCCACACCGACGCCTGCCTGGGGGGATTCCTATTGCCCTGGGCAGAGAAACTTGGCTACCCCGTGCCGCCTTTCGACTTTCGCGTGCCGGGCGTTACCTCAATGTCGGCGGACACACACAAATACGGTTATGCGGCCAAAGGAACGTCGGTAGTGTTGTATCGCGGAGCGGAATTGCGGCGTTACCAGTATTACACCATTGCCGATTGGCCCGGCGGCCTGTATTTTTCGCCCACGTTTGCCGGCAGCCGACCGGGGGCGCTCAGTGCGGCGTGCTGGGCAGCAATGGTGTCAATTGGCGAAGCGGGTTACATGGATGCCGCCCGGCGCATTTTAGAAACAGCCGCCATCATCAAACAAGGCATTGCATCTATTCCCGAATTGCGCATCTTGGGCGACCCGCTATGGGTCATCGCATTCACCTCAGACACGCTAGACATTTATCGGGTAATGGACTATATGACCCAACGACACTGGAGCCTGAACGGTCTGCATCATCCGTCGGCGGTGCATATTGCGCTCACCCTGCCGCACACACAACCAGGCGTGGCTCAGCGTTTTTTAAACGACTTGACGGCTGCGGTTGAATATGTTAAAACACATCCAGATGAAGCAGGTGATATGGCGCCCGTGTATGGCATGGCAGCAACAATCCCCATGCGTGGGCTGGTAAGCGATTTATTGAAACAGTACATGGATGTATTATTCAAAGTTTAGCACTGTTTGTTCAGCAAGGGGGGATGAGGGACAAAAAAGAATGGAAAGAGTCGTTTCAACCACAAATACGCATGAATTTCAAAAAACGCCGCAGCCCAGTGTCCCAAATGCACAGGCATCAGGGCAAATTTATCGTTTAGATGTAAGAAATGGGTTGACAAGCTTTTTACCGCCATGATATAATGAGCTTAATTAAACCTCTCGTGATGTAGGGAGATATACGACATTTATAACATGCCAGGTGCACAAAATTCTTGCCCTGGCTATTATATTGTTCTAATTGACAGATTGGGCCGAAAATCAATGTATATTGAGGGTATGCATGCAGACTGAAGTGACTAACACCGTAGATGCCGCCAAGAACGAAGCGGCAAGCGAAGAAATCAAAGAAGAAATCTCGTCTCTGGAACAATTAATGGTGAAAGCCAAACAGCAGGGATACTTAATCACTGATGATTTGCTGATTGCCATTCCAGAGGCAGAAGAAAATATGGACCAGCTAGAAGAATTATTCATCCAACTGGTCAATCAAGGGATAGAAGTTTATTCAACCGCTGAAGAAGCAGAAGAAGAAAGAAGCCTGAAATCGGCGGCCCGGACTGCCGAGAAAGAAGACGTTGAAATTGATCCGTTCGACTTGAGCGCCATTGCCGCCGATGACACCATTAGCCTTTACCTGAAGGAAATGGCGCGTGTCCCGCTCCTAACCACAGAACAAGAAACATCACTGGCCAAACGATTAGAGCAGGGGCGAATTGCAGAAAAAGAATTACGCAAAATCGTCCGTGCTTCTGATGTAGACAGAATTGACGAATTAAAAATAATCATCAGAAAAGGTAACCGTTCCCGTGATCATCTGATTCAGGCGAACACCCGATTGGTAGTGAGCATTGCCAAAAAATATATGGGACAAGGCGTTCCTTTCTCAGACTTGATCCAAGAGGGGAATTTGGGCCTGATGAAGGCAGTGGAAAAATTCGACTACCATCGGGGCTACAAATTCAGCACTTATGCTACCTGGTGGATCCGGCAAGCCATCACCCGCGCCCTTGCCGATCAGGGACGTACCATTCGCGTGCCGGTGCATATGAGCGATCGTATCCGAAAGTTGCATCAGGTGTCGCGGCAGCTTGAGCAAGCCTGGGGACGCAAACCCACCCCAGAAGAACTGGCTCAGGAGATGGAAGTGGAACCGGCGAAAGTACGCTGGATGTTGCGTGTCAGCCGCCACCCCGTATCGCTAGAGCGGCCTGTTGGCGAAGAAGAAGACAGTGAGCTGGGCAACTTCATTGAAGACGAAGACGCTCCCACCCCACCGGACACAGCTTACCATCACCTCTTGCAAGAAAAACTAGAAGACGTGCTCTCCACCCTCACGCCCAGAGAGGCACGCATTTTGCGCTTGCGCTTTGGTTTGCAAAACGGGCGCAGCTACACGCTAGAAGAAGTTGGGAAGAAATTTGGACTTACCCGCGAGCGCATCCGCCAGATCGAAGGGCAGGCCTTGCGTAAATTGCGCCACCCACGCCGCTCACGGCAACTACGTGATTATCTGGCATAAAACAGCGAGCTGGTACTTCCTGGTTTTTCTATTCTCCTGCCGCAACAGCGCATCGAAATCCTACATTATTGTAGAAAAGAAAATCCCCATCCAGCCGAGAAATAGCGTTGGCAATTGTGGCATCATTCACCCAGCTTGCTCCGCGCAGCACCCGCCACTTGCCAGAAGTAGGATCTTCCCGTCCGTCTCCGGCGTGATACGGGTAGGGAAGATACAGGCTACTGGTCCATTCCCACACGTTGCCTACCATGTCAACCACACCCTCTGGTGTATCACCCTGCGGCGAGAACAGCCCCACCGGTGTCGTTCCCTGCCGGTGCGTCTCGGCGGTGTTGCAGTGGTTGGGCAGGAACTCCATTCCCCACGGCCATTGCAAACCGGTAGCACCGCGCGCCGCACGCTCCCATTCGGCCTCAGTGGGGAGACGTTTACTTGCCCAGGCCGCATAAGCAACTGCATCTTCCCAAGTTACCAATACAACAGGGTGATTTTCCTTGCCCAGTGGATACATTCTCGTTTTTATGTCCCAATTGTAACCGGTGGTATCGCACCACAAAACATCGAAAGTAGGAACAGGATGCCCGGTAGCGTCAACAAATAATTTGTATTCTGCATTCGTCACCGGCCAGCGGTCAATGTAAAAACTTTGCACCGTTACAGTATGCGCCGGCATTGTATTTTCCACGCCAACGTCGCTGCCCATTGTAAATGGCCCACCCGGAATAAAAACCATCTCTTTGCCGTCATCCGGCCAAATAATTGATTCAATATTTTGTGAATGATGAGACGCCATCCGTACCCTCACTTCAAATGATATTGTGTATTTTACCCAACTTCAACCTATTAGCGCAATTTAATATTATAAACCAAAACCCATCCCCCCAGCCAAACGTGGTCGCCCGGCTGAAGCATGCGTGTATCGCCCAGTAGCAACAGTTCACCGTTCACCTTCGTTCCAAACCCACTGCCCATATCTTCAATAAACATACGGGATAATCCCGGTTTAAAAAATAAGCGCGCGTGCCGACGAGAAACCTTGTTCGCCATAGCGTGCAATTCCGTCAAATCTATGTCAGCAATAAAGTTAACATATCGGTCACTGCGGCCAACAATCTGGTCAACGCCGGTGGGCACAGTAATTCGTCTACCGGTAGCGGCGAGCATAAGTTCATGCTCAATATCGGCTGTATCATCCAGAGAGAGGATCCAATTTGGGACCGCTTCGTACACCATCTGACAATGGCCCAACGCAATTTCGTCACCACGATGCAACCGATACGAAACGCCCGACCGAATTTTCTGACTGTTGATAATAACGCCAAGCCCGCTTCCCAAATCTTGTATAGTATGAATATTACCTTGTCCCACCATACGAGCGTGACGTCTGGAGACCGAGGTATGCTCCGCATCTTCAAAAGTCAGGTCAACATCGGGCGGGACGCCAAAATTGGGGTCCAGGTGTCCCAGAACCAGTGATCCATCAGCGGGAAGGGCAATGTGACGTCCACTCTGCGCTATGGTTAACCAGCGTTGTGTTCTGTGAGTGCGTCCGTATAAAATCTCGCGGTTCGTTGGTTGGTGGGGGTCTCTAATTTCAGTGGGGCGTTCAGTAGGATAATCTAGCAGGGACTCAAATGATCCGGAGTTGGGGCGGGACGTGGATTGAGGCGGTGTTCGTCCAGCCCCTTCTGCACCCGAAGCATCTGTTTGCGCCAACTCACTGTCAACATCAGGCGGGGGCTGCTTCTGTGGACGCGTTTCGCGGCTGGCTCGCAAACGACGGCTTAACAGCGATTCTGTCGTGCCCTTTCGTGTTTCCTCATCCGCTTTTACAAGCAAACAATTCACCTGTAGATGCCCCCACATCGCTACTGTGTCGGTTTTGTTTCTGAAGGCGTTGTGGATTTGCGTTTTTACCGTGGGAGAATTATCGCTGTATTCAATGCAACGATCCCGAACGGGACACCTGCGACAGCTATATTTATATAATACATCGTCAGTTTCACTCATAAACACTACCCACAGGCAACTCCCCGCGCATTCACTTTCCTCCTCTCCTCCCGTGGGGAAAAAGGAATGGCGGAGGGATGGGGAAAAACCAAAACTCCACCCAGTTGCCAAGCTGTCCGTATAGATACATCTTTTATCATCAACATGTATCTTTATTATACTACAAAATCCAGCACGGCACAGGTTTCATAGGTAGGGCAATCGCATACTGATTTTTTGAAGCAAGATTTGTGGTTTATCAGGTCAATTTATGGGGACAGAACAACGCTACACGGATGAGATTTTAACAAAATACAGGTTTTTTACGTTCCCGCACAATTCATCGCCACCAACTTGGCACGCCGATTTGTCATGGACAACGGGAATGATAAACGCAGCAAGCTCTTGAACAACGCTGCCAAATCAACCTGCGGTCATGCAAGCCCGTCGCCGGCAAAGGGGTTATCGTTTTGCCAGCCAGTTTTGCCTGTTTGACGGTAGTGTTCCAGCCGCCGAATGGTGATTTCGGCAAAGATGGGGTCAATATCCATTGTGAAACAGCGCCTGTCGGTGCGTTCGGCGGCGATGAGCGTTGTTCCGGCGTGGCTGAAAAAGTCCAGCACCAAACCGCCCGCTGGCGAGCTGGCGGCGATGATGCGCTCCACCGCTTTGAGCGGCTTCTGGGCATAACAGCCCGACACATTCTCTTCCAGCCGATAAAAAACTTGTTGGATGTCCACCCACACATTGCCGGGTCGAATGTGGGGTGATTTACTGCGCTCCAGATTTTCGGTGCGCGCGCCGCCCACATTTTTATAGTAGCCGCGCAAAATTTTGGGGATGTCGGTGTATTGCACGGTAAACGTGGAATTTCCGCGCGTGTAATAGAGCAACTCCTGCCGCACCGCCATCCAATTGTGTTGGGTGCCGTAGCCGCGTTGGTTGCGCATGGTAATGAAGCTGCGGGCGACAAAATCGGTGTGGCGCATCATCAGCATAAATTCTGGCAGGGGTTGGAAATGGTGGCGCTGGTCGGCGCCAAGCCACACGTACAGCGCGCTGTCTGCCGCCAGCGAGCGCGCGGTGTGCCGCACCCAGCTTTCGCACCAGGCGATGAACGCCGCCACCGACCGCTCTTCAAACGCCACCAGGTTGTACGGTGGGTCGTGAATCGCCAACTGCGCCAGCGCGCCGTCCATCAGCGTTTGCACCTGGGCAGGGTCGGCGGCGTCCAAACACCCCACCCGATGCCCGCGCACCGGGTCGAGCCACACACCACCGGGTTGCAAACGGCAATGGGGAAGCAACTCGGCGCGCAATTCAGGATGTTTGTCCAAACGGGGAAGTGGGTTGTTTTTCATTGGGTTTATTTCTGCATTTCCGACCACAACGTCTCCATAACCGCGGTGGCTTTGCCCGGCAAAAAAATATCGGTGGTATGGGGGGTAAATTGCGACGGGGCAACGTTCACTTCGATGATGGTCGCGCCATTGCGTTTCGCTTCGACGGGCAACAGCGACGCGGGCGCAACCTCGCCCGTGGTGCCGATGACCAACCACACATCCGCCCGGCGCGTCTCGGTATTCGCTTCAAGTTGGGCAGAAAAGGGTATCGTTTCGCCGAAAAAGATGAAATCCGGCTTGAGAATGTGGTTGCAGGCGGTGCAGCGCGGCGGCAGCGGCTCCAACAGGTGGGGGGTGTAGGGGTACTCTGCGCCACACGTCAGGCAGACCAAACGATGACTGTTGCCGTGATATTCGGTGACGGTGTGGCTCCCCGCCATTTGGTGCAGATTGTCAATGTTTTGGGTGATGACTCGCTTCAACTGTCCCGCCGCTTCCATTTTTGCCAGCACTCGATGGGCGACGTTAGGCTGTGCTTGTCCAAAAAAATCGTAAAAAATTTCTTTGATAACCACCCACGCCTCAGCGGGATACTGCTGAAAATAGCGAATATCCAACACAAACGGGTCGTATTTTGACCACAACCCGGTCGGACCGCGAAAAGGGGGGATGCCACTTTCCACCGAAATGCCCGCGCCCGTGAAGGCGACGCATCGGCGGGCGTTTTTGATGGCGTGAGCGGCGCGCGCCAATAATTGGTTGTTAGTTATTGGTAATTTGTCATTGGTCATTGGTCATTGGTTGAATCCACACTCGCGTGCTGTGGAAGGTGCTCTGTCCGGCAAAATCGCCGAGCGCGTCGCTGGCAAGCCGGTTAATGGTACGCCCATCCGCGCTGAACGGATCATTTTTGCGCCAGCGCCCTTTGGGGGAGACGACCACGCCGGAACGCACGTCATCCGTTACCCGCGCCCGCAGATTGACCCAGCCGCGCGCATTTTCCAGCCGCACCAAATCGCCGTCCGCAATCCCCCGTGCCGCCGCATCATCAGGGTGAATTTCCACGAAAGGCTCTTTTTCGCGGGCGAGAAAATCGGCATGGTTGGCGAAGGTGCTGCTGGTAAAATGGTGCGCCGCGCCGGAAATGAACGCCAGCGATTTTCCCTCTCCCGAAAATGATTCGGCGGCGGGATCGGTGGGGGGCACAAAATTCGGTAATGGGT
>CAYPUV010000127.1:0-11390 GCA_964413895.1 uncultured Anaerolineaceae bacterium | reverse complement strand
ATTTACGAAACATTCACCACCGCCCGACCGGAAAATTTACTCAACTTTCTGGCTGAGGCAGGCGTGCGCAGCCTGCCAATGCCAGAATCGGGACGCTCAAGCCAGAGCATCATTGCCCTGGCAAACCAGCTCATCGACTGGACCCAACGCGAACACCCTGAACCGGCAGCTCGACGTGCCCTGACCCCGCCATACATCGTCCCCACCGGCCCCAACGACCCGCAACCCAATCCCCCCGATAAGCCGGAAGAAATTTACTTTCCCCAGCACAAGTTCACGCCCCCAAAAGAACTGGAAGCGGTGGTAAATTCGGTGAAAAAATGGCTTCATAATTACCCGGCGCAGACGGCAGCCGTGCTGGTGGCTCGAAACAAGAAGGGGTTTGATGTTGCCAACGCTCTGCGCCGGGCCGGCGTGCCTTATGTGGAGTTGTTGAACAGTGCCACGGCCACGCGCAGCACAGCAGGCGTGCTGGCGAACACCCTGCAACATCTGGCCAAACCCATCGACGCCAAACAACTGGCCACCCTGTTCCATGTGTGGAAGCGCCACGAGTGGGACACAGAAGACCTGAACCCGCTGTTTGAACGGGTTGAGCGCGCGCTGAAAACGCTGCCCTTGGTTGAAAATCTATTGTGGCCGCGCCCCGGCTTTGATTGGCTGGACGATAATGAAGAGATGCTGGCCGACAAAGAGGCCCACGCCCTGTTGACTGAATTTCGAGAGCAGGTGCGCGTGTGGCACGCTGCCGCCATGCTGCCCATCAACCAGCTATTGCTCCGCCTGGCGCAAGACTTATTTGACCAACCTTCTGACCTGGCCCTGACGCACAAGTTCGCATTGGTTTTGCGGCAGAACAGCCGCGAACATCCCGATTGGCGGCTCCCCCAATTCATCGCAGAATTAACGCAAATAGCCCGTAACCAGCGTCGATTCATTGGGTTTGAAGATGAGGATGTGGGATTTGAACCACCCCCCGGTAAAGTAACTATTGCCACAATGCACCGGGCCAAAGGACTGGAATGGGATCGCGTGTACCTGATGGGGGTGAACAACTACAACTTCCCTGCCGGTCAGCCACAGGATGTGTATTTTTCTGAAAAGTGGTTTATTCGGGACAACCTGAATCTGGAAGCGGAAATTTTGGCGCAATTGCAAGCGCTGGAATCGGGTGACGACTACTTTGAGGGCGATGCCACGCATGCCGCTCGCCTGGAACTGGTGCAAGAGCGTCTGCGCTTGCTGTACGTGGGCATTACCCGCGCCAAACAAGAGCTGGTTGTAACGTGGAACGTGGGCCGTCCCCGGGGCAATCATCCCGCCAACAATCAGCCTGCTGCGGCGTGGTGGGCGTTGCAAAATTGGTGGGCAGAAAACAAGCCACAACTCGAATAAATCGGATTTGGCCAAAACGAATATTTTGTGATTTTTTACAAATCTGTTATTATTTAATTCTTAAGTGCGGGACAACTAAATATAGAGGAGTGTCTATATGCGCATTTTATTTAAGTATGTTCGAATAGTTGATGCTGTATCAGAGGTTCTGGGCCAAATTGCAATCGCATTGGTAATTCTCACTGTTGCTATTGGGTTTTATAATGTGGCAGCGCGTTATGGGGGGCGATTCATCGGTCTTCAACTATCATCGAATGTTTTCATTGAACTGCAATGGTATCTTTACTCATTGGTATTCTTTTTTGGTTTTGCTTACATCTTAAAGCATGACGTGAACGTGCGGGTTGACTTTTTCTTCGAGAAACTTTCCAAGAAACTACAAGCCCATATTGATTTTTGGGGGAACCTGCTTTTTCTGCTTCCCTTTAGTATTCTGGGCATTTATGTAACCATCAACCCGGTGCTGTATTCCTGGGGGCGCTTGCCCAACGGAACCTGGGGGCCGTGGGAGGCTTCGCCAGACCCCAGCGGGTTACCCCGGGCGCCCATCAAAACAATGATCATTTTTGCGTTTGTGACGCTCATGCTACAAATCGTTGCCGAGCTGATTAAGCGTTATGTTATTATCAGGGGCATAGAGCCAGAGGAGGAAATAGTTCTGGAAGTGGAAAAAGAAAAATATCTCGAATGATTGTTGTCAACTGTAATTATTGAATCTACCAGCATTGCGAAGGAGATATTTATGGGATTTGAGTGGCTTGCACTCCTTATGTTTGCCCTTTTCTTTCTTATGATTGTTATTGGCTATCCGGTAGCATTCTCATTTGCGGCTACCGCGATTGTTTTTGTAATGATTGGTTTGGGTGTGGGCGCGTTTGATATGAACTTATTGAGGTTGCTGCCCAACCGCTGGTTTGGCACGATGTCAAACTTCACGCTCCTGGCCATTATATTTTTTGTTTTTATGGGTGCGATATTTGAGAAGTCTGGGTTGGCCGAACGGTTGTTGACCACCGTGGGCATTTTAATGGGGCCGCTGCGAGGCGGGTTGGCCTTGGCCGTGATTATTGTGGGGACCCTGCTGGCCGCAGCAACCGGCGTTGTCGCGGCGACGGTTATTGTAATGGGATTGCTTTCACTTCCGGTCATGATTCGCTACGGATATGACCATAAAGTAGCTACGGGTATCATTACCGCCTCTGGTACAATGGCGCAGCTATTGCCGCCCAGTTTGGTGCTGGTGGTATTAAGCGACCAGATTGGCGTCGGCGTGGGCGACTTATTTTTGGGAGCAGTTATTCCGGGGCTGCTGTTATCAGGGATGTATATTGTTTATATATTGGTGTTGGCGGTTCTACAGCCGGAGAAAGTTCCCGCATTGCCCCCTGAAGCGCGCACGATGAGGGGCGTAGCGTTGATTAAAGAAGTACTGATAGCCATTGTGCCACCGGTGATTCTCATTTTCGCCGTGTTAGGAAGCATCTTCTTTGGTATCGCCACCCCCACCGAGGCGGGCGCAGTTGGCGCGGTCGGTTCCATGCTGTTGGCGGCGCTGAACAAGAATTTAACCAAAAAGCTAATTATCGACGCCGCTCGCTCAACGGTGAACATCACTAGCCTGGTGATTATGATTTTGTTTGCTTCTACCTTCTTTGGGTTGGTGTTTGATGGTTTGGGGGGGAAGACATACGTTACAAATCTCCTCACCACTCTCCCTGGTGGATACTGGACATTCATTATTGTGTCTAATATTATCGTCTTTATTATGGGCATGAACCTGGAATTCATTGAAATTAGCTTTATTGTGATGCCGTTATTTGTTCCGGCAGCCGCAGCGTTAGGCGTGAATATGGTTTGGTTTGGTATTATGATGGCCATCAACCTGAACATCGCCTTTATTTCCCCGCCAGTTGGCTTTTCATTATTCTACTTGCAGGGTGTTGCCCCTCCGGAGGTGAAAACAGCGGAGATTCACAAGGGCGCTTTCCCTTTTATGGCAATACAGTCATTGGCGTTAATTGTTGTTATGCTCTTCCCGCAAACGGTATTGTGGCTGGTAAATGCTTCGGTAGGAGCGTAGCACCGCTACCAAATGAGCCGGTGTTCAGGTTCATTCGGTGCTGGCGTAGCTTTCAGCGTTGCCGACTCGCTTTTTTATTGCCGGCGGCGTGCTAACGGCGCATAATAACTCCCTTCCCAATGGGAAGGGAGAGGGGGTGAATAGCTACGTTTCTCCGTTGTTTGCTATTAACGTTGGCAATAAAAAAGACGTGTGCCAAAATATAGGTGCATGCCTTTTTTATCTCTCCTTTCCCCCCAGCGAGGAGAAAGGAGACGAAAGGATAAGGGAAAAATCATTTGGGTATGACTAGATATTACTGGATGAATGAGATAGTAGAACTCCATTTGTTAAGTTACAAAACCAGTCAACCCGCATTGTGGTGATCAGCCTACCAGCTAAATTTAGAATAGGCGTATTCGGCAAAACCGCCTTCGTTCAAGCTGTTCCACTGCTGCACGCTATCGCGGAAGGCTTTCCACTGTTCAAAAATCGACTTGAATTCGGAGTCTGCAGCGGCAAATTCATCATACAGGTTGAACGCTGCTTCTTCTGCAGCCTGCATAATGTCATCGCTGTACCGCCGGAGTTCCGTACCGGAATTAATCAGACGCGTTAACGCTTCTGCGTTCTTGGCATCGTATCGCGCCAGCATCCTTATGTTGGCTTCATAAGCGGCAGACTTCAAAATTTCCTGGTACTCTTGTGGTAGTTTATTCCATTCATCAAGGTTAACTTGAACTTCCAGCGTTGGGCCGGGTTCCCACCAGCCAGGAAAGTAGTAATATTTGGCGGCTTTGTTGAAGCCCAGTTTTTCGTCGTCATACGGTCCAACCCATTCCGCACCGTCAATAGCGCCGGTTTGCAGGGCCTGGAAAATTTCACCGCCCGGGAGAACCTGAACGGTTACGCCCAATTTGTTCATCACCTTGCCACCCAAGCCAGGAATACGCATTTTTAGGCCTTGCATATCGGCCAGCGACTTGATTTCTTTATTGAACCAACCCCCCATTTGTGCGCCGGTATTTCCGGCCGGGAACTGAATGACGTTAAATTTACCTTTGTAGAATGCTTGCAACAGCTCCAGCCCCCCGCCTTCGTAGAGCCAGGCGTTTTGTTGCTGCGCATTCAACCCAAAGGGCAAAGATGTACCAAAGGCGGTTGCGTTACTTTTGCCAACATAATAATATGACGCTGTGTGTCCAATGGGTACAGCTCCCTGAGATACCACGTCGAGCACTTGCAAGCCTGGAGCGAGTTCACCAGCGGCGCGCGGGGTGATTTTGAATTTGCCACCGGTCATTGCAGCCACGCGCTCTGCAACGGTTTGCGCACCGCCAAAAATGGTGTCCAGTGCCAATGGCCAACTGGTTGCCATTTGCCACTCTATTTTTGGTAGCGATGAATCGCTGGCCACTGCTTGCGCTGCCTCCTGGCCGTTACCCTGGGTGTTGTTGGCAGGAGCGGCTTGTTGGTTGGTACTGCACCCAACAAGGCCTAAAGCCGTAACACCCAGTGCCCCTTTAGAGGCAAGTCCTAAAAACTTTCTACGTTCCATAAGAGTTCTCCTCTCCTTAAGGTATGGAATTGTTTGTGCCCGGAGTGGGCGATGGGACGATGGCTAATTCTAATCCTATTTTGCATCTTGTCAAGTGCCAAAATTTTACCCCGGCAGGGAGAACGCGTCTAAATGGACACTATCTTTGTCCAAACCTGACGGGTCTTAAAAACCCGTTCTGTCAAATCTTAAACTGCGTAAGGTGACTTTTTAAAAAAGCTGTTTTTCTAGCTTATCTTGGCTCGCCACGCCGTAATTGATGTGGGTAACGTTGCCGTGCCGGTCTAAAACAACCGTCGTTGGCACAGTGAGAATCTTAAATTGCCTGGCCAAATCCGGGTATTGGCTCACGTCGTATTGATTTACACTGATGGTATCTTGCCAGCGTTCAATGAGTCGCTCAACAATAGGGGCTTGTTGGAATTCGCACGGCGCACAGTAGTTTGCCGTAAAAAACAACAATGCCGGTTTATTTGACTGGGCATCCCTTGGATGGATAGAGTTGATTAGATATCGTTTGTATTGTAGCCATCCCAACCAAAGCACGCTCAAGCTGCCAATGATCCCCACTATCTCTAAAAAGCGAATCATCATTGTGGGTCACCTCTTGCTAGATTGTGAGATAAGCCCGGCCCGATCGAGTTGGTAGTAAACAAAGCATCCAGCGCAAAAATTAAAAAACAAGTTAATCGCTGCCAGAATGATGACTACCCAGGCAAGCCCCCATCCCCAGTAACCGTTGCCAGAAGTTAAAAGGACGCTGCTGCTGACCAGGAGAAACGCCGCGCCCACGCCCTGAGCAAACTGATGCGCTGCGGGGTTATCGGAGATAATGTTGGGCTTAAGTAATCTGCCGGGTTTGAGTAATTTTAGATAGATCAGTTTGAATAATCCCGCATTGGGGAAAATGGTCCCTATGACCAGCACAAGACCTACAAACAGCACCAGTAAAGGTTGATCAAACAGAAATGCAAGCAACGTTAGGGTGACAATTGATGCCTGGTTAAACTTTATGGTGGTTGTGTCTACTTTTTTCATAAAGATTTCCTCCTGAAGAAATAAAAAACCCCATCGGAGAAATATCCGATGGGGTCTAATGCACAAAATATGTGCTAATAAATTACACCACAACACACCATCGAACCTCCGCGAGACAGCGCAAACAGCTCATACAACAACAAGTATTGTTGGCGGCAATCGACAGATTGATGTGGGTGTGTGACAAACGTTTATTATCCATTTGCAATAATAAATATATTTGTTGATTAGTTAACCTCATTATAAATAAATCTTGTGCAAATTGCAAATTCATCTCGAGGTGGGGGTGCATTTCACTTGCTGGACAAAAACAGAACCAGGTATAGCTGAGGTTAAAATTGCATCTTTAAGCGTAGATATTAGCAGCAGGCGTGTTCGTGTATTCTCTAGTCGTTGAATTGCGAAAAATCACAAATCCTTATAAAACCTTCTCAAGAATAAGGTTTTATATTATAATATTTACGTTTGCCCTCACCATCCTCAGTTGGGTAATCATTCAAAATAATATCGGCAAAGCTCCGCTTGCCATCGTGTTGGAGGCAACATATGGAAAACGACGCTCGAATGTTAACTTACAAAGAGCGCATTTCCAAGTATATAGCAGCTACAAAACGACTCATACAAGAAGAGTTCAATTTAGACCTTCCCTACCTCAATGATGCGACCGAGCAAATGGATCAACTGGGACTGGCATTGAGAGAATTAGCAGAGGTGCTCTCGCAACGCCAGCGAGAAAGAGAGAAGCTTAATCAGATTACCTCCAACATTAATGCGGGCCTTTTTCTAGAAGATATTCTGGAAATTGTGTACGAAAGTTTCCACGATGTTATCCCGTACAACCGCATTGGGTTCTCACTAATTGAGAAAGACGGCAACACGGTACGCTCCCTTTGGGCCAAAAGTGATCAACAAATAATGCTGCTGAAGGCAAACTATACGGGCACGTTAACAGGCAGCAGTTTGGGAACGATCATCAGCACAAGCTGCCCCAGAATTATTGCCGATTTGCGCGAATATCTTAAAGCGAAGCCGACCTCTGCTTCTACGCGGCTGATTTTGGAAGAAGGGATGCGCTCGTCCTTAACATGCCCACTCATTGTGAATGGAACTCCCATTGGCTTCATGTTCTTTTCCAGCATTGAACCCAATACTTACACCTATGCTCACATTAATGTTTTTGAACAGATTGCCGGTCATCTTGCGGTAATGCTTGAAAAAGGCCGCCTGGTTTCTGAACTGGCATTGCAAAAAAAAGAAATTGAACGGCAGAATGAAGAATTGGTTCGTTTGAATGAATTGAAGAATACGTTTTTGGGCATCGCTGCCCACGACCTTCGGGGACCTATTGGTAACATCCAAATGATTACAGATTTGCTTTTAGACCCGGAAATTCAGTTGACCGGCGATGAGCATAAGACGCTGCTGTACGACATCAGTTTACAAACTAACCATATGTTTACACTCTTAAACAATTTGCTTGATGTTACCCGCATCGAAGCGGGCAGATTAGAGCTTGAATTTGAAGAGTTTGATCTCTTAACATTTTTGAAACAGATTGTTTCTCGACACAACGTTATGGCTGCGGCAAAGAAAACAGCAATACTATTGGAACTTGTCCCCCGCATTCACGTAAAGGCCGACCCGGTACGCCTGCGACAAGTTGTAGATAATCTTGTTTCCAATGCAGTGAAATATTCTCCGCCCGGTAGCATAGTGCGGGTCAGTGCAGATAAAGTTGAACACGGCTGGCGAATCAGTGTGCAAGATGAGGGGCCAGGCATTACGCTTCAGGATCGGACACACCTGTTTCAAGATTTTGCCCGTCTATCGGCCAAGCCTACGGGAGGAGAGAAAAGTGTGGGGTTGGGGTTGGCCATCTCCAGAAGCATTGTTGAAGCTCACGGCGGTTCAATTGGCGTGGATTCAGAACCTGGTCACGGAGCCAGGTTCTGGTTTACTGTGCCTTGTTGATGGCCATTAGATGGTTCCCAATCGTTGTCCCTGCCCAGATCCATCTCCCTGGAACTTCCGGGAAGATGAACCTGGGCGTAATTCCTGGCCCAACCATGTTCAAATGCAAAAACTCCTCAATACTGTGAAATTTATGGGGAAATTTTGTGTGTGGCCTGCAAAGGTGTGCCAATGAATGCACTTTACCCGACAATTCACCAATGCATACCGAACGCTCTTGCAAATTGATTTGTCAAATATACTAATCGGTGCTAAAACAAAAATAAGCTTGATCCGCAAAAAGCCACACAATATTAATCAATGCATCGTGTGGCGATTATTCTTGTTCAGAATGTGGCAATATTAGCGTTTTTCAGCTTTTGTTTAGAGGAAAAGGAATGGCAGTTCTAGCGGCCTACAAAACCGACCCGGGAAAAGTGGCTCAGCATAATGAAGATTATATATGGGTTGATGACGAGCACGGTGTTTACATTATAGCCGACGGTATGGGCGGGCATGAAGCTGGAGACGTGGCAAGCCAGATGGCCGCTACCACGGTAGGCAACACAATTGTCGCCGGATTGCAAACAGAACTTTCGTCGGGGACGGCGATACGAGCCTTGATTACCGAGGCAATTGAACAAGCCAACCAGGCCGTGTGGGCTGCATCTGCTGGCGCTGCACAAACCCGTCGCATGGGAGCCACAATTGTGGTAGCTGTTGTAAAACCGCCTGTCGTCCACATTGCACACGCTGGTGATGCTCGTATTTATGTAATTCGTGAATCCACCATTACTCGATTAACGCACGATGATTCGTGGGTGGCTCAACTGGTGGCCAGTGGCATAATCTCCGAAGCGGAAGGAAGGCATAATCGTCTGTCGCACATTATTACCAAAGCAGTGGGGCAGGGGGCTCCGGTAGATGCGAACGCCACAACGCTAAAAATCAAATCGGGGGATATTCTTATTTTGTGCAGTGATGGTTTATGGAATATGGTGGGTGATGCGCAAATTCTGGTAGAATTACAACGAGTGCAGGGCGATCCTCAAAAGCTGGTTGAGGCATTAATACGTGCCGCCAATAACGCTGGTGGCAAAGATAATATCTCTGCCATTGCTGTAAAAATTGTCTAACGGCGAACATTCATCAGCATTCCTCCTGCATTATCGTATTCTTATTCTCCAAATCTAAACCCACCAATTTAGCGAATCAAAAAATATCACCAATCTACAACAACCGGGGGTGACGATTCAGTTGGGTCTTCAGCACGAGTTTTACTATGCTTCCGCAAAGTCACATCACATACACCCTTGTTACCTGGGACATACTTAAAAAACGAATTCCGGCGTTTAAAAACGCAGATTACCGCTTAGTCGCTTTGGCTGCACTGGGACCAGATTTAATTGATAAGCCTCTTGCTGCGATTTACTTTTATCGGCGTTATAAATCAGCCGTATTATTTGCTCACACATTAATCGTGCATTTAGCAGTGCTGGCAATTGCCATTTTGAAAAAACCTGGCGGGTGGCCCTATTTACTGGCATTTAATGGGCATGCTTTATTAGACCGTTTGTGGTTTTTTCATTATACCTGGTACTGGCCTTTTAAGGGATGGCAATTTCAAACCTGGCGCAAGGCCGGCAGTGAGCAAAAGGATATGAAATTGGCTTATTGGTATGCTTTTACACGCCGACCGGAGTTGTGGGGATGGGAGTTGGGGGGCATCATTGCGGGCCTGTGGTTTGTGCTCCACCATCGACTGTACATTCCAAACAGGGTTAAACACCTGCTGCTAACCGGGCGCGTGCTTGAAGATGCGTGAACAACCTTCATTGCCTCCTCCCCCAAATTTCGGGGCAGGGGCGGCTTTGCAACGGCCCAATGATAACTATTGCAGTTGGGGGCAAGGTGCGCTAAAATAGAGTGGCATTATCCATTTTTCGTCAACGTGTCACTAGCCGAACGGCGTATGGCCATGTTTTGCAGACAAGTGGGCACACGGAAAGGGTTTCAATTGTGCTGCGCACGCAACTTCCCATTGATCCCAATATACCGCCAGAACGCATGCGTCTTTTGTTGGCGGGTGCTATGGCAGCAAGCCAATCGCTTAACCCACAAGAAATCGCTGGAATTTCATTACAGATGGTTTCTGTCGCCATCGGATCTGATGCTGGACTTGTGGCAATTTTTCAACGTGACCAGCGCATAGTATTGGCCAGTAGAGGCTTTTCCGCAGATTGGTTGACCTTGTTCCGGTCGTCCGCACTTGATTTACGGGGAACGCTCCTTCAGCAAACACTTAAAACTGAAAGCCCTACCATCCTTCCCAATTTGCAAGAAGTTTTTGCCAGTAACGAAGTAAAACTTTTCCGACAAGCTAACCTTAAAGCGCTGGCTTGCTTCCCGGTGGATGTACCCGGTAATGCCCCCGGCATTTTGGTGGTAGGATGCAACAACGTCCACCAATTTTCGTTAGGTGACGAAGCTTTTTTGCTTGCAGTGGCTGCACAAATTAACGCCGGGTTGCGCAATGCCTGGCTTTACGCCCAATCTCAGCGTCAACTAAAAGAGGTAAAAGCGGTAGCCGAAGCCGCCCGAACCGTGGTTTCCAGCCTTGATTTGTCACAGATTTTAACGCGGATTATGGAGGAAGTCACCACACGGTTGAATACGCAGGCTGCCGCATTGTTACTGCTAGACTCGTTACGCCAGGAATTGGAATTCGCGGCAGTGGCCGGCCCTGCTTCAGAGGGATTGACAGGTATCCGTTTGCCGATGGGGCAGGGCATTGTGGGGTGGGTGGCCCAACACAATGAACCTCTACTGGTGCCAGATGTTACCAAAGACGAACGATTTTATAAAGGCTTAGACAAGCAAACCGAAACCGTGTCTCAAGCAATTTTATGTGTCCCCCTGCGAGCGCGAGACCAGCTCATTGGTGTTGTAGAAGTTATCAACAAGAAAAGCGGAAAGTTTACCTCCGCCGACCAGCGACTGCTAGAATCGTTAGCAACGTTTGCCGCCGTAGCCATCGAAAACGCCCGCCTTTTTGAGGAGGCGAATCGACAAATTAAGCAGGCAACGCTCTATGCCCGCGATTTAAGCACGTCTTTCAAACAAGAACGTCAACAACGCACCGCGCTTGATCGCTTGCGCTACAGTTTTTTGAACGTGGTGAGTCACGAACTAAAGACACCTCTTACGGTGATCTTGCAGGGAATTGAGACCCTGAAGAACCCCCGTCGCGGCCCTCTGAACAAGGAGCAAACGGGCATCATCGATATGTTGCAACGTCAATCCAATCAACTAGAACGCCTGATTGATGGACTGGTGGCCTTTGCCACATTTTCGGCGCGGCAGGGAACAATGCAGTTCAAAGCAATTCCC
>CAYPUV010000126.1:0-11558 GCA_964413895.1 uncultured Anaerolineaceae bacterium | reverse complement strand
TTGAGAGGTGTAGGCGGGGTCTACAAATACAACCGGAACCCCGGCGAGCGCCGCCTTGTAAAGTATCTTCTGCCCCAAATCGTGGAAAGACCAACTATGCAACTCGGCACGCTTATTGCGTCTAGCCCTTATCCGGTCACGAATACCCTTGAGGTTCTCAAGAGCGATACCGCGCCCGGTGCGTTTCGCACTGTTCACGAGTTGTTTACTGATTCGGTGGTTCACGTCTTTGGCAAAGCGCTGCTCCTTGCCGGAGAGTTTCTTGAGACGGCGCTTGGCGGACTTCGTGCCCTTCTTTTGCAGGCGTTTTCGTTGCCTGCGCCGTCTTTTTCTGACCGAATTAACCCTGTCCCCGGCGAATTGTTTGCCGTCGGAGGTGGCGGCAATGTTGGCAATACCTAAATCCACGCCGATAAATTCTTCAACGTCGTCCGGTTTGGGTTCGTCAACATTGCAGGTGGCAAAGAGATAGAACTCGCCATTGATGTAACACAAATCGCTTTCGCCCCCTTGGGAATTGAGCAATTCCATATATGTCGTCCAAACTACGGACGACCCGCTATCCCTCACCATCCCTAAAGGGGATGGGTTTCTCGCGGAGGTCTTTATGAGGGGATTACAGCAAATCTTCCACCAACGATTTTTCGTGGCGCAGTTCTTCCAGGGTTGCCTGAATTTTTTCTTTGGCAAAATCATCGTGGGGCAAGCCTTGTACAATGCGCCAGTTCCCTTCACCATCGCTCACCAGCGGGAAGGAGAACATCAGCCCGTCATCCACGCCGTAGCTGCCATCAGAGGGCACGGCAGCGCAGAACCAGTTTCCTGCCGGTGTTTTGCTGAGCATGCTTTGCACGTGGTTGATGGCTGCATTGGCTGCCGATGCGGCAGAGGATTTTCCGCGCGCCTGAATAATTGCCGCACCACGTTTCTGCACGGTGGTGATGAATTCGCCGCGCAGCCAATCGTGGTCGGTAATCACTTCGGGCACGGGCTTGCCATTGATTTTAGCATTGAAAGCATCGGGATACTGAGTGGCACTGTGATTGCCCCAGATGGTCACATTGCTCACCGCGGTGACAGGGACGCCCGCTTTGGCGGCAAGTTGGCTGTATGCCCGGTTCTGATCAAGGCGGGTCATTGAAGCAAATCGTTCGCGGGGAATATCGCGTGCATTGTGGTAGGCAATCAGCGCGTTGGTATTGGCGGGATTGCCCACTACCAGCACGTGGATGTTGTCGGCGGCTTTGAGCAGCGCTTTGCCCTGCCCCACAAAAATGGGGCCGTTTTCGCGGATCAGGTCGCCGCGCAGCATTCCCTTGCCCCTGGGTTTGGAGCCAACCAGTAACGCCCAGTTCACCCCATCGAAAGCGGTTTCGGCGTTATCGGTGACGACAATATTGTTCAGCAACGGATAGGCACAATCGTTCAACTCCATTACCACGCCTTCCAGGGCGGGCAAAGCCGGGGTAATCTCTAAAAGATGAAGGTCTACTTGTGTGTCTGGGCCAAACACTTCGCCTGATACCAAGCGGAACAACAGCGAATATCCAATCTGACCGGCTGCGCCGGTGACTGCAACTTTAACCTTAGACATATCTACCTCCCTTGTAGATTAAGTTTATGGAAGCATAACTGAGGGTAATTGTGAAAAACCTTACACCCTCATCATAGTCTATTTTGCGCCTAAACGCAAGATATTGTTGTGCTCTTGGTGAATGTGGCTGGTTACATTTACCGCATCAAACACTAATTGACTATGGCTGGCAACCCATTCATAATCCACGTTGCCGTGTCCTGTAATTATCACAACACAGTCTGCGGCAGAGACGGTTTCTTCTGTGAGGGACACGCGTTCAATAGATATTTTGGGGGACAGGAACACGTTTCCTCCCACCGAAAACTGAGTGACATAAGGATCATAATAGTACACGGTAGCACCTATTTCCAAAAGCAGTTCGATGACGCGCTGGGCAGGTGAATTTCGTGCGTCGTCTATATCTCGCTTGAACGCCACACCCAAAACCAAAATACTGGCTTTGCTAATGGTTTTTCCAACCTTGTTCAGCGCCTGGACGATTTTTTCGACGGTGAAATAAGGCATTTCGCTGTTAACTTCTGCTGCCAGTTCAATGAATTTCGCGTAGAAGTCAAACGCACGTGCCTTCCACGACAAATAATAAGGATCAACTGGAATACAATGTCCTCCAACACCGGGGCCGGGATAAAAGGGCATAAAACCGAAGGGTTTGGTTTTAGCAGCTTCAATCACTTCCCAAATATCGATGCTCATTCGGTCACAAAGTAGGGTGAGTTCGTTCACCAGGGCGATGTTCACACTACGAAACGTGTTTTCCAGCAATTTCGACATTTCGGCCACGGCGGGGGATGACACGGGATGAATGTGCGGGGTGAGTGTTGCCAGCAATTGCGATGCCAACTCGGCGCAGGCGGGCGTCACCCCTCCGACCACTTTCGGCGTGTTGCGCACATCGTACCCGCTGCTGCCGACGTGTCCAGGGTCGATGCGTTCCGGCGAAAATGCCAAAAAGAAATCTTGCCCCACCGTCAACCCCGATTGTTCCAGCAGCGGGAGCACCACTTCGGTGGTGGTGCCGGGGTAGGTAGTACTTTGCAAGATGACCATCTGTGCAGGGCGTAAATGGTCGGCGATGCTGGCGGCGGCGCGGCGGATGAATGTCAGGTCGGGCCCTTTTTGCTCATCGAGAGGGGTGGGCACACAGATGAAGATCACATCAGCATCGGTCAGGGGAGCAAAATTGCTGTAGGCGTGAAAATGCCCGGCCTCAACCAGCGTGGCCAAACTTTCGGAAGCCACGTCAGGGATATAGCTGACGCCCTGGGTGAGCTGCGCTATTTTCTCAGTGTTCAGGTCTACGCCTATAATAGGGAAGCCAATTTCCCCAAATCCAACTGCCAGCGGCAAGCCCACATATCCCAGGCCCACCACGCCGATAGTGGCAGTTCTGTTGGTAATTTTTTTCGAGAGTGTGGTCATAGGTTTGTTCCGGGTTTCGGGTTTCAGGGTTGCAGAGTTGCAACTGGTTCGTCATTCAAAATCACTGCCCCTGCGCGGCTTTCAATTGGTCAATATACGTTTGCAGGTCGGTTTGGGCATTCTTTGGGGCGACATTCAGCGCGGCTTGCGCTTGAGTAATTGCCTGATCAAGCTGACCGGTTTGCTGATAAAGCAAGGCCAGGTTTTTGTGGCTGTCGTAATCGTTGGGCAGAATTTGCAATACCTTGTTGTTAGCATCAATCGCATCCTGAATACGCCCTATTTTGGCGTAAATGTATCCCAAACTACTATATATTTGCGCTTGTTGATTGGGGTTTGTTTTTGATAATGCTTGTTGGTACAGGCTTTCTGCCTGAGGATATTGCTGCTGGGTGAGGTATACATCCGCCAGTTCTAGCAGTGTCTGGGCATTCTGGTATCCTTGCGACACCGCTTGCTGGAGATACTGCGTGGCCTGGGTGATGACACCTGCACGCAGGTAGGTGTGCCCAATTGCCCATGCCGTCTGATTACGTTTGTTCACCAGTGCTCTGCTGTCGCCGGGGTGGTCGGTAATGTATTGCTCAAATGCCGCTACCAAATCGTCAGTGCGGTTGGCAGAAATGTAGAAATTTAGCCGACTGTCGAAATTGGCATCGGCAAAACTGGCGGGGTCAAGGGAAATGGCGTGCCGGTGGGCGTTGAGGGCGGCAGCAACATCCGATTTGGCGGCGTAGGTATCGCCGAGTTGCAGCCAGGTTGGCGGAAATTCGGCATCGAGGGCCACGGATTTGTTGAGCCAATCCAATGCTGAATCATAATCACCCTGCACATAATAGACTTGCGCCAGCAAGTTATAATATTGCACATTCTGTGGAGCCAACTGAACAACTTTTTTAAAGAAGGTTTTGGCTTTATCAAAATACGAAGGATCGAGGATTTGACCCAACGTAAAATAATAGCGCCCCATATTGCCGGTGTTGTCCGGATTGTAAATGTTAATGCGCCGAGCTTCCAGTGCGATTTTTTCGCCTTGCAGCCACGCTTGTTGGCGCGCCTGTGGGTCAAGCCGCCCGTCTTGCGCTTCTAGCTGATAGTCTAGCGCCAACATCAGGTAGTAAAAATCTTCATCAGAGTCGGCGTCAATTGCCGCTTGATGCAAGCGCACGGCATTATTCCACTGCTGGGCGGTGCGGTAGCGGTCACCTTCTTTTAAATAGAGATCGGCTTTTACCACGTTAATGTTTTTGAAATATATAATAAGCAGCGCGGCGACTATCAGCGGGGGATACAGCCACCAGTTTGAAATGCGCCAGGTTGCTAACCTCCGGAACTGTTTTTGGGCCAGCATTACCGAGATTATTGCCAAAAGAATAAATAGGGTGATGTAAAAACCGTACAGCAATCCAACCAATCCGTTGGCAGCTTGCAAGGCGTCGCTAAGCCGTCCACTGGTGAGGGTGTGGCGTTGCTGGGAGTGGAACAGGATGTAGAATGCCGCGTACCCCAACGATGTGACACTGTACAACAGCGCCGCACGCCCCCAGTTGACGGAACTTTGCCATTGGTGCTGTTTAACGGCTGTATCGGCCATTGCAATAGCAACGCCAACAAGGTAGGTGATGCTCAACATCCAGAGCAGACTATACCGTCCCGTGGCGAAGCTAAACTGGATGGGGACAAAATCGAAGGTTAAAATTACAAGAATGATTGCCATTGCCAGCCCCAGCGAGCCGAGCCACATTTCCCACGTTTCGGGGGCGGTGAGACGGTTGCCGATGACTTTTGGGACTGTTGTGCGGGTGCGTGATTTTTTGCGTTTGCGGCGAGTTTTGGGTGTTGGTGTGGTCTCCGGTGCGTTTTCCGCCAGGCTTTCAGCGGTTTCAGTGGCGAGGGATTGCGTTTCGATGCGCCACAGAGCGACCATCACCCCCAGATACGCCCAAAAATAGGTGTATGTCGCGGCGATGGAGAAGACGAAGTGGACTTCCAAAAAATGGCTTGTCAGCGCACTAAGGAGGCCAATGAGCAGTATCGGGGCCACGGTGTTTATTTGCTTTGCCGGTTGCGATAAAAACCCCTGCCAAATCAAATAAGCAATTACCCCGGCGAACACGCCAAAAGGCAAGCCCACCGCCGAGAGCACAAAACTGCCTTCCTTAAAAAATGGAGCCAGTGCTCCGGCTAGCCCAACTGCAACCATCAGGCCAATCAGGCGCCATCGAGCCGCACGGTCAGGAACCCACCCCAACCATTTGAGAGCGTAGTAAAACAGGCTGCCCATCAAAAAGTAAAACGCCAAAAAGCCCAGCGCGCCGGTCATCACCAAACTATCCATCGTTTCGTTGTGTGAACGGTCGGCGGAACTGCCCCGATTTTCCACGTGCGCCAAATTGGGAGGGTAGGCAAAGGCAAAAGCATTGAACATCGATTCGGGACCGTAGCCAATCAAAGGGCGGATGGCGTTGAACGAGTCGGTGACCTCGCCTTCCACGCCCAACGGTCGGTGGGGCGAGATGAGTTTCAGCGCGCCTTCCCAGATGAGGACGCGGACTTCACCGGTACCGCTTTCTGTGTTCAGGACACCCGCCATTCTTCTAAAGTACGGGTTTGATTTTAGAGAGGCTACCGGGCTGTTTGGATTATTCAGCGCCACAATGAAGCTCACCAGCACTGTGGCAGTGATAAGACCCAGTAGCGGCCAACTGAGCCACACCCAACGCCAGCCTTTGTTCGATGCAGCAAAATAGGCGTAAACACCCGTGAACCCCAACAGGCCGCCAATTATTGCCCCCATCAATGACGCGCCTGAGATTTGCAAATGCATTGATAACAGGAGCGCCTCGATCGCTTTGCCGATGAAATACCCAACCCCGCCAACAAGCGCCGAGACCAGTACAACCACAAGCACCAAACCAATGCTCAAGCTGATCTCATTGAGCGTTAACGCGCCGGGTTTTTGCGCTTTCTGGCGCAAAACAAGGAGCAACAACAACCCCATTAATGCCAGTCCCCCCAGCATTCCAATTTGCGGTCCACGACTGAGACTGTAAAAGATAGTTAATACCTGTACTGCAAGTACAAAAATGTAAACCGCTGACAAAACTGTGTGTCCCCACGAAGCATTTTCCTCGGTCACAATAGCCTTCATCGAACCGATGAGACGACTAATTGTCAAAGGAACGACCATAATGAGGTAAGAAGCCACGAAGATCGCGTTGCCCATATTTGAGGCCACGCGGGTGGTCACATCGCCCGCCCAGGGGAGGGGGTCAAGCCCGTTGTGTTGAATGATGCCGTACAGCGCCACCGGCACACTGGCGATGATCACCGTGGTGACAAAACGGTCAACCTGCTGGCGGGTGGTCATATTGGTTGCCATCAACGCAAAAATGATAATATAACTGATGAAGGTATATGTCCCCTGCAAGCGCTGGTACGACCCCCAAAAGCTAACGTGCGGACTGATGGACAACGCCGTGCTGATGAGGTAGGCCAGGGCGATCAGGATTACCGGTAAAGTCATTGGCTTTTTAAGCCAGCGATTAAAACGGCTGCCGGCAGTGCTGCCGGATTGAGCGCCCTCTTCCAGCAGTTTTACCAGCCACGCCAGCACCATTACCGTGACGATACTGCGCATCAGTGTCAATTTGTCTGGTTCAAAAGTGCGGGCAGTGTAAATGTTGAAAAAGAGAGGGATAGTAACGACTGCCGCCAGCCATCCGGCTTCGATAAGTTTGGTCGCAAAAATGGAGAGTTTTGTTTGCATAGAATGTGGACTTTGGAAGTAGGAGTAGGTGGGGGAAGTCCCACTTGCTCTCTTCCATATAAATTGCGTCAAGGGTACTCCCTCATTTATGGGGGAGGGGAATTGACGTTAACCTCCTTTTGCTCGTTAGTTTGACGATTTTTAACGAATACAGTACACTTGTTCTGTGAGTATCATTGTCCTCATTGCGGCATCACGCTCGATAGAGATGTCAACGCCGCGCGTAATGTCCTTGCCCTCGGACGGAGGGCTGAACGCTATTGCCTTTGGTTAAGAGATACGAGCGATAACGGTATCGCGTATTTCGCGGGCGGCTTGTAGCGCTTCCTGCGCTTCGGCTGGACCCACTATTTCAAGGGCCAGGTTGCTGGGGTAGCGGCCGGCGGTTGTTTGGCCTGTATTCAGTTTAGGGTCGAGTTTGGCAACTGCCTCTTGCATCATAAAGTTCATTATACACAGCGATGAGAGGGGAAGCAAGCAGCGGTTAGCTGACATACTCCCACGACTAAAGGCCGTGGGCTTTACGGGCTGGGAATCGTAACTCTGAGTAACTTTGTATAGAGTGCGGCAATATCATCAACCATCTTTTCTGCACTAAATTCAGCTGCGCGTTTCTTACCTGCTTGTCCTAGTTGTTTTGCTAGTTGAGGATTATTTAACAATTTAATGACTGCTTTGCTCAACGCAGATGGATTGGCAGGTGGCACCAATATCCCATTTACGCCATCGCTGACAGCCTCGGCGTTTCCGTCAATGGCGGTGGCCACAATAGGCAATCCCGTAGCCATTGCTTGGGGTAACACACGAGGCAACCCCTCCCACAGGGAAGAAAGGACAAAAACATCAAAGGCTGCCATCAATTCCGGCACGTCGCGCCGTAAGCCGGTTAGGATCAGCCGGTCAGCGATGCCCAACTCCGCCGCCAGGGATTCCATCTGGGGACGCAATGGGCCATCTCCCACCATCATAAACCTGGCGTTCGGGATACTTTGGGCAACAATGCCCATCGCTTTGACAAAATCAAGCGGGGCTTTCTGTGGCGATAATCGCGTGACTGTACCCACAACGGGCGCGTCCAGTGGAATTCTCCACGCTGCCTGCGTTTCTTCGCGCGGAACCTGGGGATGCCCAAAGCGATCCAACTCGATGCCGCTGCGAATGACTACATAATCTTCCGACTTGCCAATATCATCAGCCAATCCTTTTTCAATATTTTTGGGAGAGACAACAATCAATTGATCTGTGATGTGTAGTGTTAATTTTTCCAGCCAGATGTAGAGCGCCCGCACAAGGGGGTGTTGTTGCTCGTGGTGTCCCCAGCCGTGGATGGTGTGGACGATAATAGGTGTTCCCGCCAGCTTTGCTGCCCAGCGTCCCAAAATGCCGGCTTTTGAGCTGTGCGTGTGAACAATGGTGTACCCCCCGCGTCTAATGAAACGAGCCAGACGAAAGATAGCCACAATGTCTTTGATAGGGCTTATTTCCCGCACCAGAGTTGGCTCAATGGTGAGGGGAATGTTGCACTGGCGCACTTCTTCGATCAGGCTTCCTTCGGCGCCGGTTTGTGGTCCGCACAGCACATCCACAGCCCACGCTGATTTGTCAAGCAGGTCGGCGGTGAGCATCGTATTTTCTTGCGCCCCGCCGACGATGAGGCGGGTGATGATGTGGAGGACGGGGATGCGAGCATTCATAGCTATAACTATGTCCAATGAAAGAATTAAGCTGTAATATCTACTTAAATTGATTGCAATACATTTAATAACTTAGGTGCATTAACTTTTACCGAATATCGTTCTTCAACTGTTCTTCGTCCAGCCAAACCTAAACGTTGTCGAAGTGAAGCATCCTCTAATAGCATGGATAAATATTTTATCCACTCTTGTGTTGAAGTAGCTAAAAAACCGTTTATACCATTTGAAATGATTTCTGTATTGATTCCAACAGTTGAAGCCACAGTTGGCACACCAACCCCCATATATTGAAGTGCTTTGAACCCGCCTTTGCCCCTAGTCCATTCGTTATCTGGTAGGGGCATTATGCCGATGTCGAACCTATGAAGGTCAGAAATCTCGTTCTCTAATTTCCATGGACAACAAACAACATCAATACCAGGTAATTGATACTCTCCTCCTATTACACACAGCCGAAATTTGTAATGTTGTGCCAGACTTAGAAAAACTTCATCAAGCTGATGTAAATAGTCGACCGTTGTGCCACTGCCCACCCAACCAATGGTTAGGGGACTTGTATTTGACTGCCTTTTTCGCCGAACGGTGTAGTAGTCAGTGTTAATTGATGTTGGAATAATTGTTACACGTTGATGAAATTGCAACACGTATTGACGAAGGTTTTGGTTACCAACAATAACATGAGTGCTATGTTGAATTATAGTAGCAACCTTCCTTGGGTGTTTAATCCAACTGATCCACCGATTAGCTGTACTTGAATGAGGTAAATAAATTGCATCATCAAAATCAAAAATAATTGGACACTGAAGTAGGGAAACTAACCATTCAAAAATTGCGGGACCTAATGGTAAGGCTTCTTTCTGAATAAAAATGACATCAAATTTATATATATGTCGCAAGTCACGTATTCTACGCAAAATGCCAGATAGGAAATATGTAATTTTTTGCAGAGTATGCCCTGAACTATACAGCATACGGAAAAACTCATCAGAATCTATAAAACGACTTATGGTTGGTTCAATGCCATGCATACGTAGAAATGGCAAGTATTGGTCGACTCTGTATCGAGTACTTGCTGCTTCAACTGGGTAAGGAACGATAAATAGGATTTTCATCATGCGCACCGCGAGAAACCCACCCTCTTTAGAGGTGGTGAGGGATAGCACCCCTGGCGGGGCACAGGCGCATTGGGTAGCTTACACGCTTTAAAAGTTCTTGGGTGGATCAACACGTTTTAATTGATACTTAATTTCATAACAGGGGAAAATATAGCAAAGGTTCTCTTCATAAAATTCTTTCAAAAAGTAGTTTCGATTAAAAAGAAATTCTAGTGTTTTCTTAAAACCATATCGAACATAAAATGGCGGTGGTGATTTGAAAATAAGATCGATCTGTAATAATTCAAATCTTGTTTCGCGCTGATAGGTTGGGACAGTTCTTTTTAAAAATGGAGCTACAGCGTAATAAGAAAAAGTATATAAGCCAAAGAACGAACGATGTGTTGGATCAGAGTAAAAATATGGATTTGAGAAATGTGGTACCACAATTTCGATTTTGCCGTTAAAAACCATTACCCGAGCCAATTCGGTCATAAGATGGTTCAAGTCTTCAATATGTTCAAAAAAATGGTGTGTGGTGATCATATCAACCGATTGGTTAGGAAATTGTTGCAACACATCGAACACATCACCAACAATATCCACAGCCTCATAGTCCAGTGCGTCAATTCCAATAGAATATGGTAGTCGTTTTCGATTACCACACCCTAGCTCCAATACTAGTGGTTCATAACTACCGAGTTTGCTTAATACGCCGTTTTTGTCAACTATTGTCATTTTCAGGAATACCGTTGTATAGGAAATATTTTATAAGCATTGCATAGCCTTGCAATATTTCATTGAAATGCCCTTGGGCAGGATAAATGATAGCGCGGATGACTCTAATAACAAATTCAATGGTAAAAGTTAAAAAAATTATCGCGTAGTTAAGAACTATTGGATAATGTTTGAAACCATACAAGAATCTGCTTCTTAATAAGTAAAATAAACGCACCGAACGCACTTTTCTAGAAGAACCACCACCTTTATGAAAAGCAGATGCTTCTGCTAAATAATATGAAACATAACCTTTTTGCTTGGCGCGTAAAGATAAATCTACTTCTTCAAAATACATGAAGAAACGTTCATCAAAACCATTGCATTGTAGAAATACTTCTCTGCGTATTAGAAAATACGCACCAATAACTTGATCTACAATTTGGCTGTGGCTTATTTCTGTCGGAGAAAGATGGTGTGGTGGGAATACAGATTTGAGTAAATGAGCTAATCCGGTTATTTTGCCGACCATAACGCGAAATGTGGGAAATCGTGCGGCAGAAAGTATGGTTTCTCCGTATTCGTTAACCATACGGATACCAACAATGCCAATCGTGTTATGTGTGGGATTTCCCATAAATTGAATTGGCACAAGCAGAGAATCATAAAATAGGATTGTGTCCGGGTTCAAAAACAATAAATAAGCTGCTTGGCTATGCATTGCCCCTTGATTGCAAGCAGCTGCAAAACCAAGGTTTTGATCATTTTTAATGACTGTAATAGGTAATGTGAATTCTTTTATGTATGAAAGCGAATCATCAGAAGATGCGTTATCTACAATCACAATACGGCTTAAAATAAAACCTGTTTTCTGCGCGCTCTCAATAGATGCTAAGCACAGTTTCAATTGAATTCCTGTATTCCAATTTACAATAATGATGTCAACAGTTGTCATTGGTGGTTGTCATTAATTCCTTGTAAATGCGAATGTATTTGAGAGCATTACCAGTAGCGTCAAAATACTTTTGAGCGGTTAAGATACATCTTTGTTGGACCTCAGTATAATGTCTATCTGTTTCTAATAGACAATCTTTTACCGCAAATTCTTTCCCTATTTTATAGGTACAACCCAAGCGATATTTTCTTACCATTTGTGATGCCGCACCTACGGATTCGTTGACAATGAGCGGTAATCCAACTGCAAAGTACTCTCCTGTTTTTGAGGCAATCACTGTATGACCAATGATTGCCTCAAGTTTGTTAGACCC
>CAYPUV010000125.1:0-11588 GCA_964413895.1 uncultured Anaerolineaceae bacterium | reverse complement strand
ACGCGGAACGCTACGACCCGGCCGCGGTCATCGACGTGGCCACGCTCACCGGCGGGAAAATGCTGGCGCTGGGCCCGCGCACCAGCGCCATCTTTACCACAGATGACACGCTGCACACGGCGCTGAAAAACGCTGCCGCAAAAACCGGTGAACCGATGTGGCGACTTCCCCTTGACCCGGCCTACGACCGCCAATTGGAAAGCCTGACCGCAGATGTAAAAAACACCGGCGGGAAGATAGCTTCGGCGTTAACAGCGGCCCGCTTTTTGCAGCATTTTGTGGGCAACTGGCCCTGGGCACACATTGATATGGCCGGCGACGAATTTTATTTGCCCAGACCGGAACAGACCCCGCGCCGCTACATCCCCAAAGGTGCTACCGGCATCCCCCTGCGCACATTGGTAGAACTATTGCGCCGGTGGGAGTGAGCGCAGCACAATAATGAAACTGGTTAAATCATCCCCTTCGGCTTATAATTGAAAGCGGCAACCAACAAAACAGGGTCTCGTTTGTAGCGAGACCCTTTGCTTGCACAACTTTGACCCGTTGAGGGGGACACTGGCTCAACATACTGAGCCGTTCCCCCAAATCACTTTTATACCGGAGGCTGCAAGACTATGCGGAAATTGATAACCGGCATCACCCTATTTTCCATCATCAGCCTGTTTGCGCTTTCAACTCCCAGCCTGGCCCAATCGCCATCCAACAACGCCACCGAGCATACGGTTGTGCATGCGGTACTTTTTTTCTCACCCACATGTCCGCACTGTCACAAGGTTATCCAGGAAACACTGTTGCCGATGATTGACAAATACGGCGACCAGCTCCAAATTTTAGGCATCGACGTCACCCAGAACACCGGCGCAAAACTCTATCAGGATGCGGTGAAATATTACAACATCCCTGCCGACCGTCGCGGCGTGCCCACCCTCATTGTGGCCGACACCATCCTAGTGGGGGACGTGGAAATCCCTCAGCAATTCCCCGCCATCGTCGCCGATGCGCTAGCAGCAGACGGTATTCCCTGGCCCAGCCTGCCGAATCTGGAAATTCCTCCTCCAACCACCCCTCAGGCGAATACCATCACACCGACTGCCGCCGCCCCTACCACTGTTCAGCCCATTGCCAGCACGCTCCCCAGCGTCACTAACGCAGCAGCGGCTTCCACAGCAGATCCTGCTGGCACAGCAGTCGGCTGGGCGGTGATGGTTTTTATGCTCATTGCAATAGGTTACGCCGTGTGGCGCACAGCGGCCAATTGGGAAGACCTGGCAGACATTTTTGCGCTTGATGCAACTGCAACCAATACCCTCAAAACGTGGTTCATTCCGGTGCTGGCGCTGGTGGGCTTAGGGGTAGCCGGATACTTAACTTACATTGAAGTCACCCAAAGTCAAGCCGTTTGCGGCCCCATTGGACACTGCAACCTGGTACAGGCCAGCGCTTACGCCAGAATTTTTGGCGTACACGTCGCCGTGTTAGGATTGATTAACTATGTTGGCATTATTGCGCTGTGGGTTGGCGCGCGTCTAAAAACGGTGCGGCTGGCCAATCTGTCGGCGCTGGCGCTGTTGGGATTAACCGTCTTTGGCGTGCTATTTTCGGTTTATCTGACCTGGGTTGAGCTGTTCCTGATTAAAGCCGTGTGTGCCTGGTGTCTCGCCTCGGCCCTAATCACCACCTTGCTTATGCTGGTAGCTTTGATTGCCACCACCAACCTACCTTACATGGACGATGACACGCCGCAGGTGGAAAGCCTAATGCCATGAGCTTATTGCACTCTAACCAAAAAAATTGGGCAGGGTGCTTTTTGAAGCACCTTCGTCGCCACACTTCCGTACACCCACCGGCTCAAGCCCGACCGACCGTGCGTGCTCATTACAATCAGGTCAACCTCTTCTGAAAAGGCAAGGTCAATGATTGAATCGGCTGTAGCCCCTTCAATTATTCTAAATTGAACCGCTAATCCTTCTCGCTGTAATTCATTTTGCCTGGCCCGCAAATAGGTTTTGGCTTCTTCTTGCTCTGCCGCTGTGATCTGTTGATAGGTGGCGGCCCCGTAATCAGACATAATCACCATCGGATGCAACACCCACACCAGTATCACAGAAGCTTCGAGCTTGCCTGCCAGTTCTTCAACATAAGGCAACGCCCGCTCAGCAAATTCAGAACCATCCAACGGTACCAAAATCTTACTAATCATCGGACACCTCCTTGTGAATGATTGACTTTTGCTCTTAAAATTGTGAGCTTCTCTGAAAATAAAGTTAAAAGGCGGGAGCGACGGGGGGTGTCCCCCCGAATCCCCCCTGTTTTCATCGCCCTGTGGTGTGCCGCAGGCTCATGAAAACTTCTTTATAATTATTGTACTTTTTTTACCCTTACATTTCAAGACTACGCCGGAAGAAAAAGGTTATCGCACACAATACCCAAAGGGCACCGGCGTCGCAAAGAATTTTAGGGTGTGTTTGCAAGTATTTTGGGGAAGGAGAGTGCGCGCGCGAAGGGCAAAGTCCCCTCGCTCACCCACCATTCGGATTGAGTTTGCTCATTGCTTGTTCCAGTGCCTGCTGATGTCCCACCAGCATCAACAGGTCGCCATGCTGGAGCCGGGTATCGCCATGCGGAACCAATACTTCTCCACCACGCCGCACCCCCAAAACCAGTGCATCACCAGATAATTGAATGTGCCGCAGCAGTTTGCCATCAAACGTTGGGTTTCGCAACGCAACTTCACGAACTTCCACGCCATCTTCTTGATTGGTGAGCATTTCAAAGGCTGCCGGGAATTGCAGCGCCCCTTCCAGTGCCAGTACCGTGGCCAATTGAGGTTGTACCACCCGCACGCCCACCGCCATCAATTGCGCTGCAACATCCACATCTCTCACCAAAGCGATCACATCAGGAACGTCGAAACGCTCTTTTGCCAGGCGAGACGCGGCTAAATTTACCCTATCGTAGGTACTTACGGCAATGACCGTTTTCACAACAGCAATATTGGCTCTCTCTAGCGCCATCGGTTGGGTGGAATCGCCCACCAGAGTCGTCAATCCCCGCTGACGCAATTGCTCTGCCCGCGCCGCATCGCGTCCAATCATGGTTACAGTGCGACCTGCCCGTTGCAAGCGTTCTGCCAGCATTGCCGCCGATTCGCCGAGACCAATCACCAAAACGCCGCGCCGTTTTTGGGTGGCAGGAAGCGGCAAAATGCGATTGAAAATCATCGGCGATGCGGTACAACTGACAATTGCCACCAAAATAATAGCGGCATTCACAGCCTCATCAATTGCCCCCAAATCCAGAGCAATAGCGGCCGCCGCGATAATCAGCGACAACCGCGCCGATAGCAATCCGCCCGCAGCGAATGTTTCTCGCCAGCTAAAATTAAAGCGATACAGCAACGAAGCGATGAATTTAATCACATAAGCGGCCCCCAATAATATTGGAACCAGAAGCAATCCTTGCGGCGAACTCAACAACGTGGGTAGATCGAACTGCACGCCCACCATAATAAAAAAAATGGGGATGAAAAAACCAAACCCAATGGCATCCATTTTCATATGCAGTTGTGAGCCTTCGCGGCGGGACAGTAATGAAATTGCAGCTCCGGCCAAAAAGGCCCCCAAAATCAACTCTGCTCCCAGCCACTCCGAAAGCACAATAAAGGCAACCATCAATGCAAATGCTCCCCGCACGCGAATTTGGGCAGTGGCGTGCGATAGCTCCTCGATTAAACGCCGTAGACCTGGAAGTGCAGCAATAATTTTCCCCAAACGAACGGCCCCCCCAAACGCAACCAACAGCAGCAGAACCAGCAGCACCTCTACCGTTAGCCCCTGGCTGAGAATGGTGACGTCCACGGTAATTAAAACCAGCGTTCCAAAATCTGCCACCAATGCCGACAAAAGCAGTGTCTGCCCGTACCGAGAGGTCATTGTGCCCCGTTCTTTGAGTACCGGAACCACAATCCCTAAAGAAGTGGTACTCAAAATCAGGGCAATCATAAATGGCTCTGTGATTAACCCCATCCGCAGCAGCAATAATGAAACAACCAGCGCAATGATAACCGTCACGCCGAACACTGCGATGCTCAGGGTAATGGGGTTGCCCAATTGCCGTCGGCGGCCAGTGCGGTTGCCGGGTGAAGTGGAAGAGAGCATACTAAAATCAATCTCCAACCCAGAGATGAACATCAAATAGGTGAAGCCAAATGTCGTCAGAAAATCAAGTGCAGCGCTTGGTTCAATAAGATTGAAGCCGCTTTTGCCGATAAGCATCCCCGCTAATATTTCACCCACCACAATGGGGATGCGGAAGCGGCGCAAGCGAGAAGCCAGCACAGGGACAAACACAGCCAGTCCGGTGATGATTAATAAAGAAACAAACGAAAACTCTTCGTGCATATTCAACCCTTTTCGCCATCGCTCCGGCAAAACGGCAGCGACTTATTTGTAGTCTTCAACCAATACGCTGATGGTTTCTCTAGTAGACGGCAATGCAAGAGCAAAAATCCCGGCCAGCAGCGACATCCCGGCGCCTACCTGCATCGCCGTTGCCAGCGTCAACCGATCGGCCAACCACCCAATGCCGATATTCGCCACCGCACCCATTGCAAACATGTAGCCCAACGCAATGCCACTGGCCATCGCTTTTTTCCCCGGCAGCAACCCTTGAGCAATGAGCACAAGAATACTGTGCGGTGCACCGGTGAACCCTCCCGCCAAAAAAGCCAACAGAAATGCCAACCAGTTATTTGCCGTCGGCAAAAAATACAACGGGATCACAGCGCCCACCAACACCCAAAACACCACTCGCCGGCGCCCCCACCGGTCAGCCGCGTGTCCCGCCAGCACTCCCATTATGGCCGAAGCGAGCCACATTGTACCGGTAATAGCTCCGTAACTGGTGGGGTCCCATCCCTTGTCTTGAAATAGTTTGGGCAAAAAGGCAACGGTTCCCAACTGTGCCCAGGAACGCGCGGCGGCTAACAGGGCTAACGCCAGCAAACCACTCCACATTACGCGCCGACTTGTGGTGGATTCAGTGGAGCCCTGCAAAATCCGTGCTCGCTGGGGGAATGGCGCGGTAAAAAGGAGAATTACAACCGGGGAAAACGCCAACGCCAGCAATTGAATGCCCTGCATCCCCATTTTTTGCATTAAAAAGCCACCCACCACCGGGCCACCGGCCAGCCCAATTTGTCCAAACAAAAAGAAAAACGCGGTTGCAGTGGCCGTTTGCTTTACGGTAGTTGCAGAAACGTTGGCCGCACCAACCGGATGATACACAGCCGACCCCAATGCCGCCAGGGCATAAGGGACAACCAGCCACACAAATTGCCCAAATCCAGCGGTGATGGTAGCGAGCACAATAAAACTACCCAGCCACAATACACCTAGCCCGGCCAACAACCGGCTGCCGTAACGGTCTGCCAGCCACCCGAATAGTGGTTGGCTCACCGAACCGCCGATGGTGTACAAGCTTGTTGCCAATCCTACCTGCACATAGCTCAATCCAAGCGGGCCACTTAAAAAAGCGATCATTACCGGACTAACGCTATTGAAAGTATCAACAGTTGTGTGGCCTAATGCCACAGCCCAAAACAGACGGCTGCGAATGAAGCTCATTGATGGAACCCAGTCAGCAATGTAGGAATCATGTTCCCTCCCAATAATACCCTCATTTATATGCCACAACAGTGAGCCTTTTAAGTATAGCATAGTCACCCTAACAGCCAAAGAACCCAGTGCAATTTCAAGCCAGAAATCCGTGCATCATATTTCCGCCAAGGACCGTACGGGCCATATGTCAACAGCGCAGCGCACTTCCACAGTTGAAGAGGATGGTCGTCAAACACAAGTAAATTTTAGATCTAGAGATGGAACACCTACACCCTGGGGCTGGGTGATTATGTATTTGCTTGGACTTGTGGCAATTTTAAGTCCAAGTTTTTGGCTTATATTGACCCGGCTCGGCTAAGCCAGCAATTTCTTCACCCGGTTGAGCAAACTCTCTATTGAAAATGGTTTTCTGATAATCTCTAGCAAGCCATCTTCTTTCATTTGGGCCACACTGTCTGGAACAACATAGCCACTGATAGCGATGAACTTCACGTTTGGGTCCCGTTTACGCAGTGCATAAAAAAGGTCTACCCCGTTCATTGTGGGCATATTAATATCTGATACTACCAGCGCAATTTCAGGTTGATATTGCTCGTACACCCTTAATCCCGCCTCGCCATCCTGAGCCGCGAGTACCTGGTAGCCTTCTCCCTCCAGCAAAGTTTGTACAAATTCTAGCACTGTTTCATCGTCATCTACCAATAAGATCGTCGGTCTGCCAGGTAGTGTCTCGTCCAAATTACTGACCCCTCTCGTTAAAATATCTGCCTGAAACAAAATCAAGCTCATAGGTCTCCTCACATATAAACTATTCCCAATCTACAACAAAATTATATAATAACACAGGCGGCGCCGGGGTAAAAGGAAGGTAAGTTCACGGCAAATTTTACGTAAATCTCCCCCCGGCATTAACAATTTGTGCTTTGACAATCCTCTACAATGCTTTATACTAAACTTCGGGATACAGATGTTAGAGGTTGGTCATTGGAATTTCCCCAATCTCCAATTCTCTGGCCGCCACTCATCCAAACTTCCCCAAAGGATGTTACAATGGCCACGCCTGTTCGACGCCAATATTTGCAACTGAAACGTAATTATCCCAATGCCATCCTCTTCTTCAGAATGGGTGATTTTTACGAAGCCTTTGATGAGGATGCCCGGACGATTGCCAAAGAGTTGAATCTGGTGCTCACTGCCAGAGACGCAGGCAAAGGGAACAAAGTGCCAATGGCCGGTGTGCCGCACCACGCCGCCGAAAGCTACATTGCCAGGCTGATAAAAGCCGGTTACAAAGTAGCCATCTGTGAGCAGGTGGGCAAGCAAGTGGTCAACGGGCTAATGCCGCGCGAAGTTGTGCGCGTGGTGACACCGGGCACCGTCGTCGAAGCATCGTTGCTAGAGGCCAAACAACACAACTATTTGGCCTGTTTGCATTACCTGCCCCAACAAAACAAAGCCGGTTTGGCCTATGTTGACATCACCACCGGCAAGTTTGCCACAACCGTGCTACAAGGCAACGACGTGGAACGCATTGTGGCAGATGAATTAGCTCGCCTGTCCCCCGCAGAATTAGTTGTGGCCGACGAACATCCCACATTACCATTCAATCATTGTCCCATAACCCGGCTAGAAGCCTGGCGCTTTGAACCTGGTAAAGCGGCTCAAACTCTACTTGATCATTTTGAAGTTAGCACCCTCGATGGCTTTGGCCTGGCGGGCAAAACCCCAGCTATTCAAGCCGCCGGTGCTATTCTACAATATCTGGCCCAGACCCAAAAACAAGCGCTGGCCCCCATCACCAGCGTGGGGTATTACAGCACCCATGCCTTTATGATGCTTGATAGCCACACGCGCCGCAACCTGGAACTGACCCAAACAATGCGCGGCCAAACCGGCAAAGGGTCGCTGGTTAATGTGCTAGACCAAACGGTTACGCCAATGGGGGGGCGTCTGCTCAGAACCTGGCTGCAACAACCACTGCTTGATGTCAACGCGCTCAATCGGCGGCTAGATGCTGTGGAAGCTTTTTTCAACAACCCAGCCGCGCGCGCCGACGTGCGAGAAAAACTCAAAAACATCGCCGACGTGGAACGCCTCACCAGCCGCGTTATACAAGGGTTTGCCCATCCGCGCAATATGGTAGACCTGCGCCAAAGTCTTGAACAATTACCCGCGCTCATTTCCACCCTGAATGCTGCCAACAACCCGCAATTTAACGCCCTGGCCGCCGCAATTGACCCCTGCCCTCAAGTTGTGGCCTTGCTTGCGCAGGCAATTGTCGATGAACCACCGCTGCAAGTGTCAAAAGGGGGCGTGATTAAACCGGGTTTTTCCCCTGAACTGGACGCAGTCGTCACAGGCTCCAAAGATGCGCGCCAATGGATTGCCAATTTGGAAGACACTGAACGCCAGCGCACCGGAATCAACAAACTCAAAGTGGGATTCAATAAAGTGTTTGGCTACTATCTGGAAGTAACCAAACCCAACCTCCACCTCGTCCCCCCGGAGTACATTCGCAAGCAAACCCTGGTTAATGCAGAACGCTTCATTACCCCTCAACTCAAAGAATACGAAAGCCTGATCCTTAACGCCGAGGAACGGCAGATTGAAATTGAAACGCGCATTTTCCGGGAGATTGTGGAGCAAGTGAAAGCGCATTATCAGGCCCTGTACCAAACTGCCCAGGCACTGGCTCACCTGGACGTGTACCTTTCGCTGGGACAGGTTGCCGCACAAAACAATTACGTGCGTCCCGTGCTGAATAACGACAACATCCTGGACATTGTCGATGGTCGGCATCCGGTTGTTGAGCAAACCGTGCGCACAACCAATCTGGGCGCGTTTGTGCCAAATGACACACACCTTTCTGACGAAGACCTGATCTGGATCATCACCGGTCCCAATATGAGCGGCAAATCAACCTTGCTGCGACAAGTGGCACTGATTGTGCTCATGGCCCAAATTGGTTCATTTGTGCCCGCCAGCAAAGCCACCATCGGCCTGGTAGACCGCATATTCACCCGTATCGGCGCGCAAGACGAAATTCACGCCGGACAGAGTACATTCATGGTAGAAATGGTCGAAACCGCTGCCCTGCTGGCCCAAAGTTCGCCCAAAAGTCTGCTCATTCTTGATGAGATTGGGCGCGGCACCAGCACCTACGATGGTCTGGCCATCGCCAGAGCTATTGTGGAATATATTCACAACAACCCCAATCTGCGCGCTAAAACCTTATTTGCCACCCACTACCACGAACTGGTTGAGCTGGACAAGTATCTGCCACACGTAAAAAACTACAACGTTGCCGTAACCGAAGATAAAGGACAGGTGGTATTTCTGCACAAAATAGTTCCCGGCGGCGCAGACCGATCCTACGGTGTCCATGTAGCCCAATTGGCCGGGATCCCCAAACCGGTCATCAACCGGGCCGCTGAAATTTTAGCAGAGTTGGAAGGAGATTCGGCGCGGCGAGAAAAACAGGCCCATATTCAACAAGCATTCAGTGGCACACAACTTTCATTCCTGGGGCCGGAAAATCACCCCGTAGTTGATGCCCTGAAAGCGCTGAAAATTGAAGAACTGACACCTTTAGAAGCATTAAACAAATTATTTGAGCTGCAACAATCCATTGACCAATAGGGAACCATCATCAGCCTGTGGCACATCATGGCGCATGCCTGTCCCCCGGCACAGGTGAAAACCGTTTCACCCCCCGCCTTTCAATTCTATTTTCAAGGAAGTCGGACAGTCCCTGGCGGGACGACAACGAGGATGAAAATTTAGCTTTCAGCAGTAAAACTGACCGCTGAAAGCTGATGACTGACCACTGTTTTCAAGGGAAACGTCATTCCGAGCGTAGCGAAGGGATCTCCGGCTTTGAGGCGCGGAGACTGCTTCGCTATCGCTCGCAGTGACAGAACACATTCATTTTCAAGGGAGAATCGGAAATGAAAGATTGAGATTGGGAATTTGCTAATTATTCAATGTTAATTGATAATTCAGTAAGAGGCAAACACCTGTTGTTGTGAACAAAAACCTTTTTGCTTTGCACCATAACTCAAAAACCAATGCCCTTTTGTTTATAATTTTAACTGCATTAGGGCTTGGTGCGCTAACCGCATGTCAGCGCGGCGACATCACTGTGTATGTTGAAGTTGACCACGGCGTCATTCCCCACCGCACCAGTGCTACTAGAGTGCGTGATGTGCTGGCAGAAACAAACGTCACCCTGGGCAACCTGGACCGTGTCCAACCCGATCTGTACGTGCAAATAAAGCCAGAAATGCGTATAAAAGTTATCCGCGTTACAGAAACCACCGAGACGATAACCCGCACTATTCCCTTTGAACGCCGGGTAATCGTTAACGAAGCCCTTTCAACCGGCGAGCAGCGACTGGCCCAATTGGGTGTGACTGGGCAAGAAGAGATTGTCACCAAAATCACCTACGAAGATGGGGAGGAGGTTAATCGGGTAGAACTCTCGCGCACCATCACTCAACAGCCAGTAGAAGAAATTCTGGTAACCGGCGGCAGTGAAAACAACCTCACTCCGGTACATTTCGAGGGCGAAGTAGCTTATATTTCTGGCGGTAATGCCTGGATAATGAAAGACAACAGCCAGGCACGCCGGCTACTCACAACTACCGGCGACCTGGATGGACGAGTATTTTCTCTCTCGCCAAAGGGGAGTAAATTGCTTTTTAGTCGCACCGTCACCGACGTGATTGACGCTCCCCTCAATGAGCTTTGGATGGTAGACACCCGCATTGTAGGCGAAGCACCCATCTCTTTACCTCTCAAAGGAGTCCTGTATGCAGCGTGGTCGCCACTAATCACCGATACCCGCATTGCTTACAGCACCGCCGAACACGTGGCCAGCCAACCTGGCTGGCGCGCCAATAATGATTTGTGGTTGTGGGACACCACGCAGCCCATTTCTGAGGCCAAAAATATCATCCCGGCCAATACACGCGGCCTGTACCCCTGGTGGGGCAGCAACTTTTCGTGGTCGCCAGATGGCACAAAATTCGCCTACGCCAACGCTAACGAAGTGGGCGTGATCGACATTATAAGCCCAACCCTCACCACGCTGATGGAATTTGTGCCCTACCAAACCCACAGCGAATGGGTGTGGGTTCCCACCGTCTCATGGTCGCCAAACAGCAAATTCATTGCCACCGTCATCCACGGCCCACCCTTGAAAAACGAAAGCGCAGAAACCAGCCCGGTATTTGATGTGTGGCTTTTTGCCGCCGACGGTAGCATTAAGGCCAACGTTGCTGCACAAGTGGGAATGTGGAGCAACCCCCTGTGGCACCCAAATGGCATTACTTATGGGCAAGCCGTAGATCCGCTTCGCTCTGTGAACAGTCGTTACAAACTCGTCACAATCGATTGGGATGGGAGCAACCCCCAAACCATCTTCCCCGTTGATGAAGAAACTGGGGTGATGTTCCCGGAGTTGGCCTGGATGCCGGGCGGTTCCGAAACAATCTTTGTTTATCAAAATAACCTATTCATACTCAGAGGAGATGGCACCCCTGCCGAACCACTCACTTCAAATGGACAAAGCCATGCGCCGCGCTGGGTAATTGCTCCCAACGTGCCATTAACACGCACCCTCCCCGTAACAGCTAGCACCAACCTTACTGCAAACACACCTCTGACATCAGCTACATCTACTCCAGAGCCACCGGCAACAACGCCAGAGGGAGGTCAGCCCCGTGAAAATATTGCTGATTGACCAGGACACCAGTACACTCGAAAAATTACAAATTAGCTTGACCCGTGCCGGCTACACTGTTTTTGTTGCCGCCGATGGCAGCACAGGGATGCGCCGGGCACAAAGAGAACACCAAGAGGGAAGGGAGGTGGAGAGACTGTAGTCGGAGACTGAAGGGCGGGAGCGAGGGACGGAGACAGAGGTAAGAGCGCACGAGACGACAGAGCAGAGCGGATGACGAGAGG
>CAYPUV010000124.1:0-11661 GCA_964413895.1 uncultured Anaerolineaceae bacterium | reverse complement strand
CCCCTGAGGGGAAGGGGGGAGTGCACCCAAAGGGCACAGGTGCAACAGCCCTGCCCATACTCCCCTGCTCCCCAGTGGGGAGCCCCAGTTTGGGCAGACACACAGGTCTGCCCCTACCCATCAAAACACGCTTGACGCAGTACTGGCGCGAATTCACCTTTAGTGTGTTGTACCTTGCCAGCTCAATTCTGGCAAACAGAATGGCGCAAAAAAGGGAAGCGCTGCGGGTTACTTTAGAATATAATACGTACCACGCTTGTCGCCAATTTTCAGAAGCAAGCCTTTGTCTACCAGATCAACCAGGTCAAGGCGCAATGTTTCGGGGCTAACATCTGGACACAGGGTTTGATAATCTCGATTGGTGATGCGTCCGCGCTCTTTTAGCAGAGTCATCGCGCGCATTTGACGCTCGTTCATATTTGTGTCCCACCGCAGCGGCGGTGTGCGGTCGATGACGTTGTAGAGTTTTACGGTGAATGAATAGGGTGTAGCCTTAAATTCCGGCGTGGGGTGTCCAAACTGGAGCATCTCCTCAATCATCCGGTCAATACCCAGGCCTAGTTCTTCAATGTATCCCCACTCAAAAATGCCGGCCACCAGACGCGGGTTGCGCGAAAAATGCTCTTCCACCAAATTATCAAGGGTGATGTAGCCGGGCAGCCCACCGGGACTAATAACTTCCAGCCGGTCTTCGTACATTCTAATTTCCACCCGCCGGCCTTTCAGGCGGTAATCGCGGTGACAAAGGGCGTTCACCAGCGCCTCACGCACGGCAAAACGCGGATACTCCGGTAGCTCTTCTCGCTTCAGACCGGTGACAACCGCTTCCACGCGCATTTCTTCCCACACCAAACTCCAAGCGCGCTCCATCACGCGCACTAATGGGCCTTCAATTTCCACCCGCCGACCGTAGCCCGCCAACCCGTCTCGCCCACGCGGTTCTTTCCCCAAAAATTTAACGAACACTGCTCCACTCTGGGGCAGATACGTTTGTGGACGTTTGCCAAACAACAAGAGTCCCGCTACCGTTGCCAGGCCATCGGGGGTCATCGCGCCAATTTCAACCAAATGCTCCTCTAGCCCGCCAGTGGGTGGCTTTCGTCCTCGCTCGGCGCGGTTTTTGAAGTACTCATCCAGCACGTGCTGATCAAAATCAAGCAAACTTGTCCCCGCGACAGGGTTGGTTTCAAACTCACCGCTGCTTTTTGTAGCCGCCAGGTGACGGATAGCTTCGCCCCCCAACGGACGGTTTTCGGTGCGGTAGCGCGTCAATACGCGGCCATCGAGTAGCGCGTGGAGTTCAGTACTCCTGGCTACGCGAAGGGACACAACCCAACCACCAGCAACTTCCTCCTGTTGCCAATCAACAACCACGGGGGGGCGACATTGCGGCACAGCTCGCTGCAGCGCAGCTTCTGCATCCTCTGGCGTCAATAGGCCGGTGGGTTCCCCCGTCAGGGTTACACCCATCACAATCACGCCGCCATCCGCGTTGGCAAAAGCCACCATCGTTTCGGCCAACACGTCCGGGTCGGCGGTGGGCAAAAAGGCTATTGTTTGGCCGGGATGTCGGTTTAACAATTGTTTCAGCATGCCGCTATTTTAACACAGTCGCAACAGTTGCCAAGTTTTGTATTTCGGAAAGCAGACAGTTTATGGTACGATAGCGCAATGTGTCGCGCGTTGTTCGCAGCAGGAATACCCATTTGATGATTGACGCACGGCTTGACACCGGAAGCTATTGCAAAAGGAGGGTGTGCGGTGACGACTCCACCAATGACCATTCAGAACGCGCACAAACTGCTGCGCGAAATTATTGACGCCAAAAACGGCGACGAATTGCAAAAAATCATTTCCGACAATGTGATGTGGTGCGACGGCATATTTTTCGCCGAGCTGAGCAAAATGGTTGATGCATTTATTGCGCGGGGCGATGAATCAAGTGCCCACAAATTAAAAGAAGTAGGCGATTTTATGGCGCGCCTGCGGTTTATGATTTGAGGGGAGAGATTGGCTCTTGAAGATTCTTCCAATCGCTAATCGCTAATCTCCCAATCGCTCAACAATTTTTTCCAGCGCCCAATGCGCGTGCCGCCGAATGAGCGCTTCGGGGTCGTGCAAAGCTTTTTGCAACGCCGGAACAGCACGCGCATCCCCCCAGTTGCCTAACGCCACCGCGACATTCCGCAGTAGCCCTCGCCGTTTGGTCCGTTTGATAGGATTTCCCTTAAAACGTTTCCTGAATCCCTCGTCATCCAGTGCAATCAGTTCAAGCAATTTTGGCGCCATTTGGTCTAGCGCGCCTTTAAATCCAGGTTCATCGGTGGGCAGAGCAAAACGTTTATTGTAAGGGCACACTTCCTGACAAATATCACAGCCAAAAATGCGGTTGCCCAACAATGGCCGCAGCGCCAACGGGATGTCGCCTTTCAGCTCGACGGTCAGATAAGAAATGCACAAATTGCTGTCTATCACATACGGCGCTTTTAGCGCATCGGTGGGGCAGGCAGCAATACAACGCGCACACCGACCACAAGTTCCTTGTTCAGCAGGCGCATCGAAAGGCAAGGGATAATCTAGAATAATTTCCCCCAGAAACATGTACGACCCCAACCGCGGATTAATAAGACACGTATTCTTCCCAATGAAACCCAATCCTCCCCGAACGGCCAGCTCACGTTCCAGCACCGGACCGGTATCAACATAGGCGCGTCCACCCACGGGCGCGCCAGCCTGCTGCCGAATCCACGCTTGCAATTGATATAATTTGGGGGTCAGAAGGTTATGGTAATCCAGATTCCAGGCATAGCTGGCAATAATGCCCCGCGAGGGATCGGATAGAATTTCTGGCGGAAGGTGGGTGGTATGGTAATTGGCGGTCACGACCACCGCAGATTGTGCATGCGGCACAGTCAAGCTCAAATTAGCGCGGCGAGCGATAGCGTCGGGGCGCGCCAGAAAGTTCATTTCGGCGTGGTAGCCGGCCTTGATCCAATCGGCGTAGTAACGACTGTGGACACTCGGCGTGGCGGGAACGATGGCCACGGCAGTGAATCCCATCGCCAGCGCTTTGGTTTTTATCGCTTGGGCTAACGTTTTTGCAGACATTTCTCAAACTCTACGGCGAGATTTTACTTTTGTCAAACAGAGTATAAAATATACTGAAAATTCAACGCAAGTTGCAAGAGGTAGGTAGGCCAACGACGTCCTGCAAATTAGAATTCAATTTGTGGCTGCCGTTTTTGCTTATCATGCCACAATTCACAAGGGAGGCATAATGAGGTTTAAATATGACCTACAGCATGACCAAGTCATACATCTTGACTTGAGCAGATTTTCAACCGTAGAAAGCGGCACTACCGTGAAAAACACGGTTGAAAAAATGCGCGAGGAGAACCACAATTGTACGCTCATTACCAAAGGTGGCACATTGATTGGTATTTTTACCGACCGTGACATCCTACACAAAGTTGTTACCGTACCAGAGGTATGGGACGCTCCTATCGACACGGTGATGAGCAAATCTCCGTTCACCGTTAATCGTTCTGACGAGGCACAAGCGGCTGTAACGCTAATGAACGAAAAGCGCTTTCGCAATGTACCCGTTGTGGACAATAACAACCGCGTGGCCGGGAATTTAACACACCTTGCCATCATCAAGTACGTAGCCGATCAATTTCCTGAGGCTGTTTACAACTTGCCACCAGAACCGGACCGTGTTTCCCAGCATCGGGCGGGCGGTTAATTATTTAGAGGTGAAAAAAAATGGCTGAAGCCAAGTCCATCAAACCAACTTACGAAGATGTAGAGTCAATTGTTATTCGCTTTGCGGGTGACTCCGGAGACGGGATGCAATTAACAGGCACCCAGTTCAGCAGCACATCCGCTGTTTTGGGGAATGACATCAGTACCTTCCCCGACTATCCGGCAGAAATCAGAGCGCCGGCCGGAACCCTGGCCGGTGTGAGCGGTTTTCAGGTAAACCTTTCCAGTAAAGATATCCTCACCCCCGGCGATGCGCCAGAGGTGTTGGTGGCAATGAACCCTGCCGCGTTGAAAGCTACGCTACCCGAATTAGTCCCTGGCGGCATCATCATTGTCAACACAGATTCCTTCACCGCCAGCAACCTTAAAAAGGCCAATTACAAAAGCAACCCCCTGACAGACGGCTCCCTTGATGGCTACCGTCTGCGAAAAGTTCCTCTGACCACACTCAACCGTAACGCCCTGAAAGATATTGAAGGGTTGACCAACAAAGAGATCGACCGCTGCCAGAACTTCTTCGCCCTGGGGCTAACCTTCTGGATTTATGACCGACCACTGGAGCCATCGCTCAATTGGATTGCGAAAAAATTCGCCAAAAAACCGGCCGTTGTAAAAGCAAATCAGACAGCACTGGAAGCAGGATATTACTACGGTGAACACACCGACGTATTCCAAACACGCTATCATATCAAACGCGCTCATCTTACACCAGGCACGTATCGCCGCATCACCGGCAACGAAGCCACCGCCCTGGGGCTAATTACCGCCGCCCAAAAAGCGGGCAAGCCCCTGTTCTATGGCTCATATCCCATTACCCCCGCCAGTGACATTCTGCATTTTTTGGCCGCGCAGAAAAACTTTGATGTGCGCACCTTCCAGGCAGAAGATGAAATCGCTGCGATGGGGTCAGTTATTGGCGCAGCATTCGGCGGCGCATTTGCTGCAACCGGCACCAGTGGCCCCGGGCTCGCCCTCAAATCTGAGGCGATGAACCTGGGCGTAATGCTTGAACTACCGATGGTTATTGTTAACGTGCAGCGCGGCGGTCCCAGTACCGGGATGCCCACCAAAACTGAGCAGGCTGACTTGCTGCAAGTGATGTTCGGGCGCAACGGCGAAAGCCCCGTCCCCGTCATTGCCGCCCAAAGCCCCGTCGATTGCTTCGACGCGGCCATCGAGGCCTTCCGTCTGGCCGTCAGCGCGATGTCGCCGGTGATACTGCTCACCGATGGGTATCTGGGCAACGGCGCAGAGCCGTGGAAGATCCCCAACCCAGACAACATCCCCCCCATCGAAGTACAGCACCCCACCGCGTTCAACGGTAACGGCAAATTCTTGCCCTATAAACGCGACCCCGAAACCCTGGCCCGTCCGTGGGCTATTCCCGGCACACCGGGCCTGGAACATCGGTTGGGCGGTTTGGCCAAACAGCCAGAAACAGGCAATGTTTCTTACGTTCCCACCGAAAACCAACAAATGATCAATGAGCGTGCGGAAAAAGTGGCGCGCCTGATGAACATTATTCCTGACCAGAAAGTGTACGGAGCAGACAAAGGCGACTTACTGGTTGTGAGTTGGGGCAGCACCTATGGCGCAACCCGCTCGGCTGTGCAGCGGCTCATTGCGGCCGGAAAAGCAGTGTCTCATGCACACCTACGCTACCTTAACCCCTTCCCCCGCAACTTAAATAACATTCTGAGCAATTTCGACCGCATCCTGGTACCAGAAATGAATATGGGACAATTGGCTATTTTGCTTAAAAACCACTTTGGCGCACACCAATACATTGGCCTGAACAAGGTGCAAGGACGTCCATTCACCATCAAGGAAGTTTACGACAAAATTAACGACTTGCTGGCTGAGAGCTAAACCCTAAATCTGGAGAAAAAAATGAACGAGGTAATAAAATTAACCCGCAAAGATTTTGTATCTGATCAAACGGTGCGCTGGTGTCCCGGATGTGGCGATTACGCTATTTTGGCTCAATTACAGCGTATTTTGCCGGAAATGGGGCTTCCCAAAGAAGATATTGTCTTCATCTCCGGTATTGGGTGCTCCAGCCGGTTCCCCTATTATATGAACACCTACGGCATCCACAGCATCCACGGGCGCGCGCCCACGTTGGCCTCTGGGCTGAAAATTACGAACCCCAACTTGCAAATATGGGTCATCACCGGTGATGGTGATGGTCTCTCCATTGGCGGCAACCACTTGCTGCACATTTTGCGGCGCAACATCGATGTCAACATCATCTTATTCAACAACCGCATTTACGGGCTAACCAAGGGGCAATACTCTCCCACTTCACTGCCCGGCACCATCTCCAAATCTTCACCGCTGGGGTCCCTTGACCCGGCCTTTAACCCCCTCTCCGTTGCCATCGGTGCGGGGGCAACCTTTGTGGCACGCACTGTCGCCAGCGACGTGAAGCATATGGCCGAAATATTCAGGCGCGCTGCGGCCCACAAAGGCACATCGTTTGTTGAAGTGTACCAGAATTGTGTTATCTTCAACAACGGCGCGTGGGACTACGCCAGCAACTCCAAAACCCGGCAAGAAAATGTCATTTTCCTGGAAGATGGCAAGCCGCTGGTCTTTGGCAAAAATCGGGACAAAGGTATCCGCCTAAACAACCTGCAACCGGAAATTGTGTCCCTGAATGACGTAGACGAAAGCGAACTGCTCACCCACCGCGAAACCGCCGAAAATCCCAGCCTGGCGTATCTTTTGACACAAATGCGGCATCCAGAACTTCCAGAACCGGTGGGAGTCTTCCGCAATGTTGCGCATCCAGTTTACGAAAGGCAAGTGATGGAGCAAATCAACGCCGCCATTGCCCAAAAAGGAAAAGGCAACCTGACCAAACTCTTCAACTCCGCCGACACATGGACCGTCCTGGCGGAAGAAGATGGGCATGACGGACGCAGCCGTTTTGGCCGTGGCGAAGCCGCCCCCGGTGGTGTAGACGAAGAATATATGGGCGTTATGTTTCACGATGAAGAAACATCAACCCCCTACCTCTCTCCCACCGACACCCTCGCGGCCTTAAACCCACCCCAACCACTGATAGCTTCGGAAGATATTAGCCTGGCCGAAGCCGTTCAGCAGTTGCAAAACCTGAACGTAGGGTTAATGGTGCTGGTAGACGATGAAGGCAAACTCGCCGGCGTGTTCACCGAAGGAGATATCTTCCGCAAGATTGCCTGTAAAGTTACAGACTTGAGAACAGAAAAAGTAAAAGATTATATGACTTCCCCGGTGACCGTACTGAAAGCCAATACGACCATCGCCTACGCGCTTCACCTGATGGCTATTCATCAATTCCGGCATATTATTTTAGTCAATGATGAAGGTAAACCTGAAGGCGTCGTTTCGTCTCGCCGCGTAGCCCGCTATTTGCAAGATAATTTTGCCAAATAGACCATCGTAAGTTACCCGGTTCCCCGCACTCCAACCCCGTGGAAAAGTGGGTTGGGGGCGGGGAACTCTCATCCTGAGTTCCCTGAGTTTTGACAATCCGTACAACACGGTGTATTATAGCGCCCGTTCATTATGGGGCGTCGTCTAATGGTAGGACAGCAGACTCTGGATCTGTCGGTCGGGGTTCGAATCCCTGCGCCCCAGCCATATGTGCGGGAAAACCCTACTCTCATGCAAAAAACGCCCCGAATATTCCGTGGGCGTTTTTTGTCACGTACCCCCCCTTTTTATCGCCCCTCCCTTGAAAATAGCTGTGTTCTGTCACTGCGAGCGATAGCGAAGCAGTCTCCACGCCTCGCAGCCGGAGATTCCTTCGCTGCACTCACTTGGTTTATCTGAAAACTTGAGACACCACCCGATCCCAGATTTCATGAGCGACTTCTAATTTTGAGAGCAAGGGCAACGTGGTAATTGAGCCATCTGCGCCCAAAAGCGTAACCTGGTTTGTATCCACGGCGAAGCCGGCGTCGGGGCGCGTCACGTCATTGGCGGCAATCCAATCCAGCCCCTTCCGTTTCAGCTTGGCAGCCGCGTTTTTCAGTAAATTTTCCGTTTCAGCAGCAAAGCCAACCACGCACCTGGGCCGCCCCAATTGGCGACGTTGAGCGTCGACCGCCAGCAAAATGTCATCCGTGCGGGTCAACGGCAAAACCAAATCGTTATTATCCGCCTTTTTTATTTTGTGCAGGGCGCACTGCACAGGCCGATAATCGGCAACGGCGGCAGCCATTACCAATGCATCCGCGCTCTGTGCCGCTGCCAGCACCGTGTCTTTCATCTCCTGCGCTGAATCGACAGCAATCCGCGTAACCCCGTGTAGGTCAGGCAACGCGGCAGTAGAAATAAGCACAACATCCGCGCCGCGGTCGCGGGCCGCTTCTGCCAGGGCATGCCCCATCCGTCCGCTGGAATGATTGGTAATGTAGCGTACCGGGTCGAGGGCTTCTCTCGTGCCGCCCGCCGTCACCACCACTCGCAGCCCAGCCAGATCTCCCCCTTTTGCCAGCATCAGCCGTGCCATATCCACAATTTCCTCTGGCTCCACCATACGCCCCTGGCCCATTCTGCCAGAAGCCAACCGTCCTTCAGCAGGACCTACCACAGCCACGCCCCATTTTTGCAACCGCAGCATATTTTCTTGTGTTGCCGGGTGCTGCCACATATCGGTTTCCATGGCCGGGGCAACAAGAATAGGACGGTCGGTAGCCAGGGCGATGGCCGTGAGCAGGTTGTCGGCAATGCCATGCGCCATTTTTGCGATGGTGTTGGCGGTGGCCGGTGCAATCAGCAGCAAGTCGGCACTGTGCGCCAGGTCAATGTGGGGAATGGTCCCCTCGGCGGGAAATTCAAATAAACTCGTATACGCCCGACGGTGAGTGAGCGATTGGAAGGTGAGAGGGGTGATGAATTTCTGCGCGCTATTGGTCATCACAACATCCACCAGCGCCCCTGCCTGTACCAATCGGCTGGCGATAGTAGCGCTTTTGTAGGCTGCAATACCGCCGGTTATGCCAAGCACAATCCGTTTATGCTGCAAGTTCGTCATTTTTCTTACCCGTTGTCTGTTGTTGAGCGCTGGTCGTTCATCTCCCACACCAACCGCAAACCCTCCAGGGTGAGCCAGGGGTTGATGTGCTGAATAACGTCGGTTTGCGCGGCGATGGTGCGAGCCAGGCCACCGGTGGCAATGACTTTCATTTGCGGCCCAAGTTCGGCGCGGAAGCGAGCTACCATTCCTTCAATCATACAGACATAGCCGTACAGCAACCCACTTTGAATAGCCTGCACGGTATTATTGCCAATGACGTTGGGGGGAGCAATTAATTCCACCCGAGGAAGTTTTGCTGCTCGCTGAAAAAGCGCATCAGCGGCAATACTAATTCCGGGCGTGATTGCACCTCCCAGGTAGTTCCCTTCCGCAGAAATGGCATCGAACGTGGTTGCGGTGCCCAAATCAACAATGCAGGCCGGGCCGCCATACAGGTGATGAGTCGCCAGGGCGTCAACAATGCGGTCGGCGCCCACGCTCGCCGGATTTTCCACCTTAATTTCAATCCCTGTTCTGATTTGATGGTTCACCAGCAAAGGCTGCCGCTTAAAATAGCGTTCACACATCCGGGTGAGAATTTTTGCCAACGGCGGCACAACGCTGGCCATGCAAATGCCATCTACTTGCGCCGGCGTGTATCCAGCGTGGGCAAAGAATCCCAGCACCATCATCCCGTATTCATCAGGCATCTGGTCACGATCGGTTTTTACGCGCCAGTGTTCCAGTAGCGTTTGCTCATCGTATAAGCCAAAAAGTGTGTTGGTATTTCCAGCATCAATCGTCAAAATCATTGTTCATCTGCTCCGTTTCTCCTGCAGTGATTATTTCTTCCAACGGAAGCGTAAAATAGAAGGTGGACCCCTTCCCCAAGATGCTTTCCGTCCAAATTTCGCCGCCGTGCGCTTCAACAATATGGCGAGCAATTGCCAACCCCAACCCCGTGCCAGAACGTCTTGATTTCCCCTCGTCCTCGAACTCTCTGCTGCGTGCCTCATCAATTTTGTAAAAGCGCTCAAAAATGCGCGATTGCTCTTGCGAGGACATCCCAACACCTGTATCAGAAATCATCACACAAACCATACTGTCATCAGTATCCAGGCGTGCACTGATTCTCACCTGTCCCTGTTCTGTAAATTTAATGGCATTGTGGATGAGATTGGTCAGCACGCGGGCCAGCATTCCTTTATCTGCCAGCACTCTGATTTTCTGAGGCAAGTCAATCACCAGTGCAATATTTTTCCGCTCTGCCGCGTCTGACAAGCGCTTGACGGCTTTTTTGACCCGCTTGGTTAAGTTGCAGCCGACCAATTTCAGTGGCATACGCCCACTTTCAATCAGACTCAAGTCCATCAATTCCTGATTAATCTGCTGGAGCATTTCGGTTTCTTCCAGAATTTTTTGTGCCAGATGGGGAGCCATTTTGGGATCTTTGAATGCCCCGTTGAGCAGTGTTTCGGTTACCAGACGAATACCGGCGATGGGAGTACGCAAATCATGAGAGATATTGGCTACAAAGTCGCGGCGGGCACGGCCCAATCGCTGTAATTCGCTTACGTCTTTAAGTAACAATGTAGCCCCCTGCAACGCGCCGTTAATCTCGATGGGCGTGGCCCGCACTTGAAATACGTATTGGTTGTACCAAAACTGATGCACAATATCGAGTTTTTTGCTCAGGGTTTGGGTTGCAATTTCGGCAAGCTGGTGATTTTGCACCCACGCCACCAGGTTTGCCTCCGGTTCGGGGTCGCCAAAAATGCGACGGGCGGCCTGGTTTACCTGTACTATTCGTTGTGCAGCATCCAGCTCAATGATCACATCGGTGTCGGTGGCGATGAGTGTTAGGTGACGGGTGTGCAACTGTTCAAGCTGTTTTTTTAGTTGCGCCAGTTGCGCTGTGGTGGCGGTCAGGTCGCCGGACATCGCTTTGCGCATAGCCCGCTCGCGCCGGTAAAGCACGTACAAGCCAGTAATAAGAATCACGCTGAATACACTAATAATCCAGGTCACAACTATCCCTCAAATCTGTATCCAATGCCGCGAATGGTCAAAATACGTTGCGGCGATGACGGGTCATTTTCAATTTTTTCGCGCAACCAGCGAATGTGGACATCCACGGTGCGCGTGCCGCCGGCATAATCGTACCCCCACACTTTGGTCAGCAGCAGGTCGCGGGAGAGGACAGCTCCCCGATTCCGCATCAACTCTACCAGCAAGTCGAACTCTTTGTGGCTGAGATTTAACGGTTGGGAGTTTAATTGAGCGCGCCGCCCAATTAGATCTATTGTAAGATTACCGGCATTCAATTTATTTGACAAAGTTTTTGAGTGCCGGTGGCGCAGTGCAACCCGCACCCGAGCCAGCAACTCGCCCAGGCTAAAAGGTTTGGTGATATAGTCGTCTGCACCAGAATCCAGGCCGATGATTTTGTCCATTTCCCCGGAGCGTGCAGTGAGCAAAATAATTGGCGTTTCTGTTTCACGCCGCAGAATCCGGCACACTGATAGCCCATCCAGTTCGGGGAGCATCACATCAAGAATAATCAGATCCAGATTTTTTTCCCGTCCCATTTGCAACCCTGTTGAACCATCGGCGGCGGTTAGTACGGTATATCCTTCGTTCGTCAGGTTGTAATTTAACGTTTCTAATAACGTTGCATCATCTTCTACAATTAGAATCCGATTACTCATTTATGGAACCCCTATCCACCAACTTCATCAAATTGCAAGTTAGGCTTTTGAACAATGTGTCAGGTGCAATATGAGAGTGGCTGGGTTATTAGATACCATACCACCCGCATAGCTATTAAGATTTGTGGTAACTGTTCAGTTACACAGAGTTTCACAAAGAAAACACAGAGATACACCGAG
>CAYPUV010000123.1:0-11700 GCA_964413895.1 uncultured Anaerolineaceae bacterium | reverse complement strand
GACTCGGGCTGTGCGGTAGTGGGTTCTGTCGGAGCAACTGTAACCGCCGGCTGTATTTCCAGCGTGGAAACACCTGCTTGCGGCGGCAGGGTCGGCGTGAAGGTGGGCAGCGGGGTACTGGTTGCTTTGGGAACAAGGGCAGTCGATTCTGGCTTGAGCAGCCCGCACGCCAGCAGCACCGGTAAAAATATTAGGATAATATATTTTGATGAATGACGCATTTGTAGAATTTCTCCATATAATTTTGCCCGTTTGGGCAGAGCAAAAGTCTAGCACAAGGGGCGCATTTTTGAAAACAGATGGGTTGTTTTGCGCCGCACCCCCGCTGTGTTTTTGACCCCGTTTGCTCGTCGCGTTACAATTCGCTAGTGTAATTCTAAGAGACATTTTCGGGGACACATACATTGTTTCAAAATGTTGTAGTGACAGAGCAGTACTCTGTCACTACAACCACACGGTTCTTGACGGAAATATGATGCACGAATTTCTAGTTTGAAATTGCACTGGCTGCGCCAGTAAATTTCGCCGGCCACACCGATCAGGATTTTGCACTATGAGACACACTCACCCCCATCTCCCTGCCAAACCCCGCAAAAGCGGCCCAACCCTGCTGGCACTGGGTTTCGGCTTTTTTGTTGATCGCGGCGAAGAACAGGCAATGTCGGTCCTCTCGCCGATATTGCAGACGGTGTTTGGTTTGAGCTTCACTCAACTGGGGCTGATGACCACCCTGCGCACCATCACCCAGATGCTCAGCGCGCCGTTCTGGGGCTACACCGCCGACCGCTGGAGCCGTAAAAAAGTACTTATTTTCGGCACGGGCGTGTGGGGACTGTGGACGCTGGTGATTGGCTTCCTGCCCGATTTCAACAGCATTCTGATGGTACGGGTCATTTCCGGGTTAGGGTTGGGCTGTTTAATGCCCGCCAGCTTCTCGCTGCTCAGCGATCATTTTCCTTCCGAGAAACGAGGAATGGCAAACGGAATCATTTACGCCGCCGGGTTGGTGGGAGTAGTCATTGGCGTGGTGGCACTGGGGTTTGTGGCATCGCCGGAGTTGTGGCGCTGGGGGTTTATTGGGCTGGGATTATTCAGCGCCTTCACCGGTCTGGTCATCTGGCTGTTGGTAGAAGAGCCCCTGCGCGGCGCAGCAGAGGCAGCGCTGGCAGATGTGATTACCGCAGAAAATCAAGAAAAATTCGCCATCCGTCCGGCAGATATTCTGAAGACCCTGCGCGTTCCCACCATCTGGGCCGCCATTGCGCAGGGGGTAACCGGCACAATGCCCTGGGTGGTCATGAGTTTTTTTATGATCAACTGGCTGGTGCGCGAGCTGGGCTATCGCAACGACGTGGATTTTAGCAACGCCACCGGCAGCGCACCGCTGGTTTTTGCGGGCATTGTGGTGGGCACTGCCATCAGCAACCTGATGGGTGGCTACATCGGCGATTGGGCAGAGCGCACCAATCCCAATTACGGGCGCACCATCATCGGGCAATTTTCGGTGTTCGCTGGTGTGCCGCTGACCTACCTCTTATTCAGCAAAGGTGCGGCGCTGACCTTCTGGCAGTTGTTCGGCCTGGCGTTTTTCACCGCGTTGATGATTGGCTGGCCCGGCACCGGGGCCAAAAACCCGATGATGGCGGCGGTTATTCCCCCCGAATTGCGGAGCAGTGCCTTCAGTGTGGTCAACGTCATCGAAGGGGGACTGTCGGCATTCGCAGGGGTCATCGCCGGGCAGCTAGCTGATCATCTGGGGCTGACGCAAGCCCTGCTGTGGACAATCCCGTTCCCCTGGATTATCTGCGGCATCGTGTTCAGCGCCTTCTATTTCACCTATCCCAAAGATCGTGACCGAATGCAGGCAATACTGGCGGAACGCCGGGAGCAATTGACAATTAATAATGAAAAATGAAAAAATGATGATCGAGAGCAAAAAAAAATTTCGCGTTGCCATGCCAGCATGGGAAATCGGCAGGGTGCGCAGCGGCCTGGGCGCAAAAGTAGGCGGTCTGGGCGTAATTGTGGAAGAACTACCCCCCGAATTAGTGAAAGCTGCTGCCAAACAGAATATCCAGCTTGAAATTGAAGTCCTTTCCCCCTGTTTTGCCTTTTACGACAAAAACCGCTTGACCAACACCGGCTTGAAATTTCCCGCCACCATCAATGGGCACACCTTCGATTTTGAGGTTTTCAAACACACCTTCCCCGATGGTATCACGGTGGTGTACTTTTGGGATGATTGGCAGCTCAGCTGGACCACGCCCGCCGTCATCTACCCCACTGATCCAGAAATGGCGTTTAAACTGTACGCGGCTGTATCGCAGGCAATGGCGGGCTATATCAAGCAAGGCAATTTCCACACCGTCCACAGCCACGATTATCACGTGGGACTCATCCCCTTCTATCTGGGTGATGACTATCTGGCAAAAGTGCCACATCATTTTACTATTCACAACGCCACCTATCAAGGCATTTTTCCGGCTCACAGACGAGGGTACGAGCGATTGTGGCAAATCAATTTGCCCGGCAAAAAACTATTCCACAAGTATTTTGATTTTTTCGATAACTTGAATTTCATGAAAGCGGCGATGCTCAAAACCCACGAAATGGGGGGAAAAGTCACCACTGTCAGCGGCGATATTGCCGCCACCTGGGGCTACGCCGCCGAACTGCGCCAGAGCGCGGAAAAAGTGTGGGCGCGCGCACGCGCGCAAAAGGGCAACGCGCCCGTCGGCGAGGTGTTTGTGCCCAACCGGCATCTGGACGTGTTCGAGAAATTACCAATCGCCGGTATTACCAACGGCCTGAGCGACCGCAATCGCCCGGAGAATCTGCCGGAACTAAATGCCGCAGTGCTGCAAGATATGCAGGGCAAGCAAAAATACGGACGTCCGCTGTTTAATAATCCGGTAGTGCAACATGCCATGCTCAGCCGCGACCACAACTTCAGCGCCGCCAATCTGCACGCCAAATCTGAGTTGAAACGCCTGTTGCACCTGGAAGCGTTTAGCGCAGAACCAACGCAAAACCCCATCCTCATTACAGTAGTGGGGCGGTTAGTGGCGCAGAAAAATCTGAGGCTGGCAGCAGATATTGTTGAACGCACCCTGGCGTATGATAGCGGCGTGAAGTTCATCATCCTGGCCTCCGCTCCAGAAGGCGATGCCGAAGGCAAGGCCACCGCAGCTGCTTTTGCCCGGCTGGCGCAGCAGCACCCCAACCGGGTGTACTTCAACAATACCTTCAACCTGCCCCTGTCGCGGCTCATTCTGGCGGGTGGCGATTTCACGCTCATCCCCTCGCGGTTCGAGCCGTGTGGGCTGGTGGATTATGAAGCCGCCCTGCTGGGCACAATCCCCATCGCCCGGCTCACTGGCGGGCTGGCAAAAATTCGGCACTGTGGGTATTTGTACGACTGGTTGGACGTCAGTGACCGCGCAGGCGAGGCGCAAGCATTTTTCAAGAAAATTCGGGAGGCAATTGACGTGTACCGCCACGACCCCACCCACCACTGGGAACTCATGAAAGCTGCCGTCGCTACCGACGCCTCGTGGGAAAAATCGGCGGGGCAGTATGTGCAAATGTACCGTTTTGGACTGCTGATGAAAGATTGGTTCGCCGCACGCACCCGCCTGCTCAAACGGTTTGCTCGCTTGGTGCAGAAAGAAAATCCGTTTTTTGCGGACTTTTTCATTCCCGCCGCAGCGCCGTATGGCGACACATTCAATTGGGAATTGAAAGCAACCCTTTCAAATGATGAATGAAACATCACTGAAAACAGAGGTACATACCAATGACGATTGCGATAATTGTCCACGGGGGGGCATGGGATATTCCCGCCGCAGAACATAAGGCCCATCTGGATGGCTGTCGGGCGGCGATGATGACGGGGTACGAAATTTTGCGGGGAGGTGGCAGCGCCCTTGATGCGGTGGAGCGGGCCATTACGATAATGGAAGATGACCCCACCTTCGATGCCGGTATCGGAGCACACCTGAACCGTGCCGGGGTGGTGCAGCTCGATGCAGGGATGATGGACGGCGGCACATTGCAGGTTGGGGCAGTGGCGGCGGTGGAGCGCCTGCAAAACCCCATCACAGTGGCTCGCCATTTACTGAACAGCAGCCACAATATGATGGTCGGTCCCGGCGCTGATGACTACGCTGCCGCACACGGGTTCGCGCTGTGCGATCCCCAGATTTTAATTGTGGAACGGGAAATAGAACGGTGGGAGCAGGCGAAAAATGGCGCTATTCCCACCGCCAATGATGAGTTTGGCATGCAGCCGGTGGGGCCTAAACCCGGCACCGTCGGCGCGGTGGCAATTGATCGGATGGGAAACATCGTAGCGGGAACCTCCACCGGCGGCACGCTGTACAAGCCGGTGGGCAGGGTGGGCGACAGCCCGCTGCCCGGCTGTGGCTATTTCGCCGATAACACCCTGGGGGGAGTGTCCACCACCGGACACGGCGAAAGTATCATCCGGATTCAACTGGCGCGAGTAGCGGCAGATTTCTGCTCGCGGCTGTATGCGCCAACGGCAGCGCAGGCGGCTATCAGCATGTTGGGCAATCGCGTTGGCGGCCTGGGAGGATTAATTGTGATTGACCATGCGGGCAGAGTAGGCTTCGCACACAACACACCCCATATGGCACACGCCTATTTAACCGGAGACAGCAGCGCGCCGGTGGTGGGGATTGAATGAGGTTCAGCGTTGCAGGGGGACGTTTCAACCACGCGTTCATAATGCCAATTCTGCCATCAGCCGCACCGCGTCGATGGTGTAGGTCATAATATTTAATGTGGTGATGGGGCTTTCTTGCCACAGTTGCAGCCTGTCTTTGATGCGCGCCGGTGGGCCGCACAGTGCCACATCATCCACCAGTGCATCGGGGATGGCGGCAGCGGCTGCTTGCTTTTTGCCTGCCAGATACAGACTTTGAACGGTGTCGGCGGCGGTCTGGTATCCAAATCGACACGCCAGATTGTAATAGAAGTTTTTGCCACGTGCGCCCATCCCGCCAATGTACAGCGCCAGCATCGGTTTGATGAAACTGCGGCAGGCATTCACATCTTGCCCCACCACCACCGACACCGAGGGTGCAATGTCAAACGTTTCCAGACTTTTCTCATTCCCGGCGCGGGCGAATCCTGCTTCCACATAATCCCGGTACGTTGCGGCATAATGGCGGGGCGAGAAGAAAATCGGCAGCCAGCCATCGGCGATTTCTGCCGCGAGTTGCACATTTTTAGGGCCAATGGCCGCCAGGTAGATGGGCAAATCTGCCCGCCCGTGCAGAATGCTTTTCAGGGGTTTGCCCAGCCCGGTCGCGTCGTCGCCCCGATAGGGGAGCTGATAATAGCGACCATCATATTCTACCGGCGCTTCTCGCTTGAAAATAGCGCGCAGGATGCTCACGTATTCGCGGGTTTTGCGCAATGGTTTACCGTAGGGTTGGCCGTGCCAACCTTCCACCACCTGCGGGCCAGAGAGTCCCAATCCCAGCAAAAAACGCCCGCCGGAAAGTTGATCCAGTGTCATTGCCGTCATCGCGGTCATCGCCGGGGTGCGGGCGGGCATTTGCATAATGGCCGTTCCCAGATGAATGTTGTGGGTTTGGGCGCCGATCCAGGCCAGTGGCGTCACCGCGTCAGAGCCGTAGGCTTCGGCGGTCCACACGGCAAAGTACCCCAGGTGGTCCGCCTCCTGAATTAAATCGATTGGCAAATTAATCGTTGCGCCGGAATATCCGGCCATCAAACCAAGTCTCATCATTCTCCTTTGCTGACCACTCGCCCTCAATTGCCTTGTTCATTACTAACGGCTGGTTGCTGCTGATTGCTCATTGTCGGGATGTTTGGCGCATACAGCGCATTGTTGTTTAGCACAAACATTTTTTGCGCAATCTCATCTACATAAACGCTCTGAAGGTTGTCGAACCGCAACCCGTCGTTAGTTTTTGGTTTGAATTGGGCAATAAATTGGCCCTCTTTTGAAAGTTGCACAATGCGCTGGTTGCCACGGTCTACCACGTACAGATATTGCACCAGTTCATCCGGTGCAGTGAAAATGGTCACCGGGTTGTTCAGGGGGACATTCAAACCGGCAATTTGGAAGGGCGCCGGTTCCCCCTGCAGAAACTTGGCAATACGGCCATCTTGATACAGCACGTAGATTGCGCCGTCAATGGCCATATCAATCGCGCCATTCAAATTCACATTGGCATCGGAGGCAAAATAGTTGTCGGGGGGGGCATCATAACCGTTATCAGTTGGCAAGTAGCGGTATATTTGATTGGCCTGAGCATCGAGCACGTAAAAGTTACCGTAATAGCTTCCGGTGGCGACCGGGGTTTGCCATTTATCCATCCCATTAATGGACGAGACGGTCGTTTCCCAAACCGGGTCATATTCAAAGAGGCCGTTGGTAGCAACCAGAAGCAAATCTTTTACCTGGCGATTTCCTCCAGCAGGCATCCACACAATATCCATCAACGGCCCCATCGCAACGTTTTCAATCTGCTGACCTGCCTGGGCAATGACATTCAATTCGCTCTCATCTAGCAGGTTATCGCCAATGTCGCTCACGGTATGAACAGACACGCGATTCAACCCTGCATCAAATACGTAAAGGTGATTGCCTTGTTTAACCACTTTTTTAAGTTGGGTTCCTGGCGTATTAAAGACTTTCAGCAGCGGGACATAAAATAGGTATTGTACCTTATCCAGTTCATCCTGTTTTGCCTGAATTTTGTTGCGTAATTCCTGCACCTCTGGTTGACCAGCTTTAATATTTTCAGCCTGATTGAGATATTGCGCGGAAGTAGCCAGCAGGGTCCCCACCGAGTTTTGGGGTGCGGTGAGAGCCTGCTCATAAGCTTGCGTCGCCTGATTCAGCGCAGCAAGGTAGTTGCTATCACTATTATGGCCCAGATACAGGTATGTAATGATACCAAGCGCAACAGCCAGCAACGGTAAAGTTACCGCTACCACCGTGAGTGCTTGATACGTCGGCTGTTTCTCTGCCAAAGGGCGCGCTTGCATGCCTGCTTGCCGTGCGGATACGGAACCAACCTGAGTGCCGGGCAACACCAGACGGAAAATGGTGTGTAGGCCGTTCCCCAAAAAGGCGACGGTTCCCAGGGTAATGGCAACCAACTTTCGCCACATTTGGGCCAGCGAAACATTTGGCACAGGGATTGCAGGGAGGGGAAGACGCGGTTGCGGCGTTGGGGTTGACCGATTGTCAGGGGATGTGTTGCGCCGAGTCTTTTGTGTGGGCATTGTCATCGCAAAATCAAAACCGTTTTTGGCGTTTTTTGACGCTGGGGTCGACGGTCGCGAGGGGACGGGAACACGCTCTGCCTGCGCCGCAGCGGGCTGCCGATGCTGATTGCCGGCAATCTGTATTGCCATAACGGAGCCGTTTTGGGTGTGTGTTGCATTAATCAGGGTTTGGCAAATTGCACTGAGGTTTTTGCCGGTAATGAGTTTCGAGGCCATTTGTGGGGGCAACTGTCGCGCCAATCTGGCATCGGCAAGCACCACTATGTCGTTTGGTTGCATCTGCAAATGTGAAATGTTCGCTTCAACAAAATGATGCAATCCCAGCGCGGGGCTATAATCTGCGGTAGGGTTTTTAATTGGGTCAAGCCAGGTGGATGCTTCTGGAATGCGGAGCACAAATCCATTAAGATTGGCGAACAGCGCCGTCGGGCCAACTTGAGCCACAAACAGATCTTCACCGTGCATTACTGCCGCAACGACTCCGGCGACCACAGTTTTGCCAGATTTTGTGGTGGAGTTGTATTGAAAAAGCCACTGGTTGGCAGTTTGGGTTGCACGGCGCAAACTGGCAGTTATGCCTCCACCGGTGGCGTAGTATGTATCTTTCACCAGGGTAACAAGACGTTTTTCCACCACATCAAGATTTGCAAATTGTCCTTGCACCTGCGCCATTACAAATAGCGCGCCCTTGTGGTTGAGGTTACGCGGCGCGGGATGAGCGGCTATTTGATTGTGCGGCGCACGTTCCCACTCGCCGTTTACAATGCTTACCTGTTCAACTAGCGCGTTTAATTCTACGTTCATAATGTCACCTACGGTTCTTGATACAGGGTAATAACTGCGTCTTTGCCACAGATGTAAGTTACAGCTACATCGCGGACCGGCCCTGGCTGCAAAGCAATTTCAAAACTACACCTCTTGTCCTGGCAAACGCGATTGCTATAGAGATGGGGCGTTTCGCCATTCATAAAATCAACCTTAAGCCCCACTGTCCCTGAACATGTTTTCGCGCTGTCATCGCTGACCCATTCGATTTTAGCTCTGGAAGCAGGGTATCCCTTGAACTCAAGTGTGGCGACACCTTGTTTGGGTCTGGGCGCTTTAACTTCGAGTTCGGGGCCGGCCAATTGTGGTACAAGCAGGTACAAATCTGCCACCTCGGTGATGTAATAGTACAGGCCACAACTGCTCAACACGAACAGGGTGAACAGCAGCGTGACCATAACGAGCAACCTGTTTTGTTTTTTTTGTCGCGTGCGCAGCATCAAACGCGGGTCTTCTTCCGGCTCGTCTGGCATTAAGTGAGCGCCCAGTTCGTCAACAGATGTGTCCGGTGCAGTGAGTATAGGCGGCTCCTCTTCTGGTGGGGGTTCTTCTGAGAGAGGCGCCGCTGTTTGAGCAAACATCTTTTCCAAAGCATCTGAAACACCCGACGACGGTTCGGTGGATAGGGGGGCGTTTGAAAATGGAGGAACAGCAAACGGTGTTACTTCTGCGTCGGCATCGAATGAGAATGCGGGCGGAGCCTCCCAATCAAACGCCTGTTCTTCTATTTCTCCCGGCGATGCTTGTGTGCTGGCACTAGCTGTTTCAATATCAAAATCAAAAATCGGCGGCGTTTCCAGGTCAAAATCAAAATCGCCCGGCAGGCCATCGAAGACAGGTTCGGTGTGGAGAGGGGGCGGTGCGAGTACTTCGTCATCTGTGAATGAGGCGTCAGGCGTTTCTGTTGACGTCGGTTGCTCAAATGCCGCTAACGCTTCATCCGGCTCAAATTCTGTGGCAGGCGGAGACGCCGCTTCAGCCAATGGCGATCCTGTGTCTGCAGAGCGCTCGATTCCAATATTCAGATCTGCTAAATCACCGCCAAAGCGGACCAATCCTTGTTTCGCCAGTTCGTTATTCGGGTTGATGCGCAAGACGTGCTGCAGTGCTTTTTGTTTCACCAGCACATCGCGGCTCACCCCACTGAGCCACATCCAGGCAATCTCGTTATTCGGTTGCTCTGCCAAAACCTGACGCAATAATGCTTCCGCACCGTCACGGTCGCCCGCCTGGGCCAGGTCGATGGCCTGTTGCAATAAAGTCGTCATAATTCGTGTTCAGGATTGCAGGATTGCAAGATGACAATACAAGATGCAAATCCAAGCTTTAATTTCTTGCCTCCTGTCTCGGTCTATTACTCCCACTCGATGGTGGCCGGCGGCTTGCTGCTGATGTCGTACACCACTCGCGTAACCGTTGATACTTCGTTGACAATGCGGTTGCTCACTTTTTGCAGCAAGTTGGGGGGCAGCGCCGCCCAGTCCGCAGTCATAAAATCTTCGGTGGTCACGGCACGCAAGGCGATGACGTTGCCGTAAGTGCGCTGGTCGCCCATTACGCCGACACTGTGCACGGGGAGCAGCACTGCAAACGCCTGCGACGTTTTGTGATACCAGCCACTGGCCCACAATTCTTCCATAAAGATGGCATCCGCCTGCCGCAGGGTTTCCAGCCGCTCCCAGGTTATTTCGCCCAGAATGCGCACTGCCAGTCCGGGGCCGGGGAAGGGATGACGCCAGACGACTTCTTCCGGCAGCCCCAACGCCTCGCCTACTGCCCGCACCTCGTCTTTAAATAGCATCCGCAGCGGTTCCACCAGCTCAAATTGCATGTCGTCGGGCAGTCCGCCCACGTTGTGGTGCGTTTTGATCTTGGCAGCGGTTTTGCCCGTTCCCGCACTTTCAATAACATCCGGGTACAGGGTCCCCTGTGCCAGAAAATCAATTTTGCCCAACTTGCGCGCTTCAGATTCAAAAATACGAATGAATTTTTCGCCAATAGTTTTACGTTTTGCTTCCGGATCGGTGATGCCTGCAAGCGCCTGTAAGAAGGTCTCGGTGGCGTCAACGGCAATCAGTTTCGCCTGCATCTGATTGCGAAATGTTTCTACCACTTGCTCAGGTTCGCCCCGGCGCAGCAGACCGGTGTTCACAAAAACGGCGGTCAACTGGTTCCCAATGGCGTGATGCAGCAGGGCTGCCACAACCGATGAATCCACCCCGCCGGACAGCCCCAGCAGCACCTGTCCCGTGCCGACCTGTTCCTGTACAGCGGCGGTGGCTTCGGTGATGAAGTTACTTGCTGTCCAACCGCCGGGACTATGGCAAATATCGTAAACAAAAGCTCGCAGTAGTTCGCGTCCCTGTTCGGTGTGCGCCACTTCTGGGTGGAATTGCAAGCCGTAAACGTTGCGTTTTGGGTTGGCAATGGCGGCGTGCGGCGAGTTTTCTGAGACGGCGATGGTTTCAAAACCGGGTGGCAGGGCGGTAACCCGGTCACCGTGGCTCATCCACACGCGCATGCCTGCTTCAACCAAATGAGCGAACAGCGGGTTCTGTGACCGGGTGAGGCGCAGATGCGCCAGCCCGTATTCGCGCTCGGTGCTGGGGTCAACACTGCCGCCCAGAGCGCGGGTCAGCAGTTGCATGCCATAACAAATGCCCAGCACTGGTTTGCCGCTTTCCAGCACGTGGCCGGGTAATTGCGGCGCGTTTGGGGCGTACACGGATGCAGGTCCGCCGGAGAGAATGAATCCGGGCGGGTCGAGCGCTTCAATTTGCTCACGAGGAGCATCAAAGGGAAGGAGCTCACAATAAACTTGCAATTCACGCACCCGACGGGCAATAAGTTGACTGTATTGAGAGCCGAAGTCTAAAATAGCAATTGCCCGGCGTTTGCTCACGGTGAAACTCCTTCGGCAAAAATGATTTCGTCTTCGGTCATTCGTTCGATCACTGCCAGTGAACGCACATGCAGCCCTTCGGCTTCCAGCATCGCACGACCGCCTTCAAATGCTTTTTCGATCACCGCACCCACGCCGATGACTTCCGCGCCGGCGGCGCGGGCCAGGTCAACCAGCGCCATAATGGTGTTGCCGCTGGCAAGAAAATCGTCTACAATTAAAACCTTGTCGTCGGGGCCCAAAAACTCTGGCGATACCATCAGGTACACTTCGCCCCCTTTTGTGTGTGAAGGAGCGGTAGACATGTACACATTGGTGGGCATGGTGAGGGGCTTACTTTTGCGGGCGTAAGTTACTTTCACCCCCAGCGCCAGTGCAGTCATCAATGCTGGGGCAATGCCAGAGATTTCAGCAGTGAGGACTTTGTTAATGCCCATCGCGCCGAAATGCGCTGCTAGCGCGCCGCCGATTGCCAGCATCATCGCCGGGTCAACCTGATGGTTGATGAAGCTATCAACCTTCAAGATGCCGCCGCCCAAATTTTTCCCTTCGTTCAAAATACGTTCTTTTAAAGCTTGCATACAATTTCCCCCTATTTAACAACATCATTTTACCATATTTTTATGTCAATGTCGAGTTTAGCGCAGTAGTCGTCACGACTGTTGCACCTGTGCCCTTTGGGT
>CAYPUV010000122.1:0-11822 GCA_964413895.1 uncultured Anaerolineaceae bacterium | reverse complement strand
CTGTACGCCCGGCGAGTCCAGTACATAAGTACTACAACCTTAAAATAATTTGCCAAATATAGACATGTGGGTTAAAATGGGCTATAATGTGGGAGTAAGTGGGGGATTGTGGGATTACGTGGGACAGAACGAATGTTCTAGCCATAAAAACCAGTCCCCAGTGGAGCAAAGCGACCCATCATGTTTTTCGGTGAATTTGAACACAGTTTAGATAGCAAAGGCAGACTGACCATTCCTTCCAAGTTTAAGGATGAACTGGCGGGCGGAATAGTGATCACCCGTGGCCTCGATGGTTGTTTGTGGGCGTTCACCAGAGAAGAATGGAATAAAGTTACCAGCAAATTGGCCAGCCTGTCGATGGGGAACATCAGCGCCCGTAAGTTCAAACGCTTTATGTCCGCCAGTGCATCTGAATCAATCCCCGACCGCAACGGGCGCGTCATTATTCCCCCGCGATTGCGAGAATACGCGGGCATTGAAAAAGAGGTTGTGGTGACGGGCGCCATGGAAAAACTGGAAATATGGAGTCCTCAGCGCTGGGCAGAGGAACAAAGTAGCGTCACCGAAAACCCAGAAGATTTGGCAGCACAACTGGCAGATTTGGGACTGTTATAAATGTCAGTGCCCCATCAACCAGTCTTAAAAAAGCAAGTATTATCTGCTCTTAATCTTAAACCAGGGCAACGTGTTATTGACTGCACGGTAGGTGCAGGTGGACATGCAGAAGACATTTTGCAACGCATCGGCCCCACGGGGCAGTTATTAGGTCTTGATGTAGACCCCACCGCGCTGCAAACAGCACAACAGCGGTTGGCCGCATTTGGACAGCGAGTCCATCTGGTACAAGCAAATTTCGAGAACCTTGCACACGTGGCCACCAGGGAGGGGTTTGTTCCTGCTAACGCTATTCTAGCTGATTTGGGCGTTTCATCTATGCAATTAGACACCCCTGAGCGGGGTTTTTCTTTCAGCCAAGATGGCCCGCTTGATATGCGGATGGGGCCAACGGCACCTCAATCAGCGGAAGTATTGGTCAACACGCTACCGGAAAATGAACTGGCAAACATTATTTTTCGCTACGGCGAGGAGCGCAAAAGCAGGAGAATTGCCAGAGCTATTGTTAAGGCCAGGCCCATCACCAGCACATTGATGCTGGCCAATGTTGTTAGCAAAGCCGTCGGTGGCCAACGAGGTCGCAAAATCCATCCGGCTACTCGCACATTTCAAGCCATACGCATTGCGGTGAACAGCGAGTTAACAGTGATTGAACGGTTTTTGCCACAGGCCATCGAAATTCTTGCTCCCAAAGGTCGTTTGGCTGTTATTAGCTTCCATTCGCTGGAAGACCGCATTGTTAAACATTATTTTAAACAAGAAGCTACCGATTGTCTATGTCCACCACAGCAACCGGTGTGTACATGCCATCACAAGGCGCAAGTAACCATCATCACACCAAAGCCCCTTGTGGCCGACGAGTCAGAAATTTCAACCAACCCACGCGCACGAAGCGCAAAGTTAAGGGTTGTTGAACGTAAAAGGAACGTGTAACGATGTCAAGCCAGTCAATAAGCTTTAAACCCACAACCGTTATCAGACAACTTCCGTGGAGTATCGACCTCAAAACAACTGTAAGGTTGCTGATCATTTTGAGTGCCATCAGCCTGATTGGCTGGCTTTACCTGGGGCAGGCTAGCGGGATCACTACCTCTACCCTAAAAATCGAAAAGCTGAACCGAGAAGTTACGTTGACAAACCAGCAAAACGCGCAGTTGGCACTGCAAATCGCAGAATCTGGGTCACTTGAACACATTAAGCAACGTGCCACAGACCTGGGTTATGCCCCCACCGACCCGGCCAACATTCGCTACCTAACCATAAACGAGTTCCCTCCTGTTGTCAACACCGCCAACACAAGCGCGGGATTTTCTACCCCCAGTTCACAGCAATCGGCAGAAAAAACCTGGTTTGATAACTTGATTGATTGGATTTCCGGTTATAGTGGATAAACAGACATTAATCAACCGCCAAAGTATACCCGATGAGCGAGCAAAAAACATATCGCAACCGAATATTTTTTGTGGTGGTCTTGTTGTGCATCGCAGGGCTTGCTCTGGTGTTTCGATTGGCGCAATGGCAAATTGCTGCCCACAAACAATTGGCCGCTCTGAGCCAGACCAAGATACCTGAAATAACAACTATCCCAGCCCGGCGCGGTAGTATTTTCGACAGCAATGGCCATCTTCTGGCCGCAGACACCATTCACTATAGAGTCGGAGTCAGCCCCAACATTTTAGATGATCCAGAAGAAACGACTGACCAGCTCTACCGGCTCCTTAACATTCCAAGAGATTCTCTATTAAAAACCCTTACCGATGCAAGCGACGACGGTCAGCGACCATCGTGGATACAATTAAACCCCTCTGTGCCACAAGAAGTCGGTGATACGCTGCTGAAATGGAACATCAAAGGGATAACCGTCGAACCCCAAGCCAGGCGTGCGCACCCCGAAGGCCCCCTGGCCGCTCAGCTATTGGGAATTGTCATTGAAAACCAGAATGGTTTTTATGAAGGCCTTTATGGCGTAGAAGGGTATTATAACAAATTCCTCCGGGGACAACCAGGGCAAGAAGTTGGGTCGTGGGGGCCGTTAGGAAACTACCACATTACAGCGCCCATCAGTGGCGACGACATTTACCTGACCATTGACCGCACTGTCCAATCTGCGGTGGAAGAAGAACTGAAATCTGGCATTGCACGTTATGGCGCAGAAAGCGGCACGGCAATTGTAATGAATCCCAAAACTGGCGCGGTTTTGGCCCTGGCAAACTGGCCAACGTATGACCCCAATAATTTTATAGAAACTGATGACGCCCTTTTTGTGGACCCCGTGGTTAGTCAGGAATACGAGCCGGGGTCAGTATTTAAAATTTTTACAATGGCGGCCGCTCTCGATTCAAACACCGTCGCGCCCAGCACAACCGTTTATGACCCCGGCGTGATTACAATTGGCGGCGCAAACATCTACAACGCCGACCGGCAAGCGCACGGCACAGTTGATATGACCACCGTGCTGGCCAAAAGCCTGAATGTGGGGTCCGCGCAAATAGCCGTGGCAATGGGCGCCGATACGTTTTACAATTACGTGCGTCGCTTTGGCTTTGGCCGCATCACGGAAGTTGATTTAAGCGATGAAATTCCCGGAACGCTCCGCACGCCAGATGATGGCAACTGGTACCAAAGCACACTGGGAACCAACTCATTTGGGCAAGGCATTGCAGTAACGCCGCTACAAATGGTGAACGCCGTGGCCGCCATTGCCAATAACGGTTTTTTAATGAAACCACACGTGGTTAAGAAAATTATCACGCACGATACAAATCGAACCATTGACATTCAGCCTCAAGTTGTGCGCCGGGTTGTTTCGGCAGATACGGCCAATATTTTAACCCACATGCTGGCAAACGCGCTGAACATGGAAAACTCATTGGCACTCATACCAAATTACACCGTAGCAGGAAAGACTGGCACCGCGCAAATCCCCATTCCGGGAGGCTACCATCCCAGCCTAACCATCGCTTCTTTTGCCGGTTATTTTCCAATTGATGACCCACAGATAGTCATGATAGTGATTCTAAACAAGCCCACTGTTTCCGAGTGGGGAACAGATACAGCAGCACCAACGTTCAAACGCATTGGCGAAAAAATAGCGCCTCTGTTGAGCATCCCCCCAGATAACGTTCGGCTGGCGCAACAATAAACAGGTAGGCAGAAATTACACAGCAATGACCGTAAATAGTCTGACTCTTGCGGACGTCCTCACCGGCCTCATCGGTGGCAGTCCTGCAGAAGCAAAAAAATATCCCATCACTTCGGTGACCATTGATTCTAGAGCGGTGGTCCCCGGCTCGCTATTTGTGGCGCTGGCGGGGGAGCACACCGATGGGCACAATTTTGTCGCCGAGGCGTTCCAGGCAGGAGCCATTGCCGCCATTGTTGAGCGCAAGGTGTCGGCAAACTGCCTCACCATTGAGCACACCTTGCCAGAATTTCCCGCCGCATGGAAACCACCGCTCTGTATTCGCGTCGCTGACAGTTTGCTTGGTTTGCAAACGCTGGCCACATACTGGCGCAATCAATTTTCGCCGCAGGTCATTGGCATTACCGGCAGCGTGGGCAAAACCAGTACTAAAGAGTTAACCTATTTGGTGCTTGCACAAAAATATAAAACACTGAAAAATCCGGGCAACCTGAACAACGAAATTGGCCTGCCCCTGACATTACTGCAACTCACTGGTGCTCATCAACAAGTAGTGCTAGAAATGGGCATGTATGATGTGGGCGAAATAGAAACGCTGTGTAAAATTGCCAGGCCACACATCGGTGTTGTCACCAACATTGGCCCCAGCCACCTGGGCAGACTGGGCACACTGGAGCAAATTGTTGCCGCCAAACAAGAACTTGTTGAGGCCTTAGATGAAACAGGCACGGCTATTCTGAACATCGACGACCCCAGGGTAATGTCGATGCGAGCACACACCCACGCCCAAATTTTTACGTATGGTCTTTCAAACAAAGCCGATCTGTGGGCCGACCAAATTGTAGGTGAAGGACTGGAAGGTATGCGTTTTGTTTTGCATTATCAAAACGAAACCGCGCATGTAAAAGTGCCGCTCCTGGGACGTCACAGCGTTCACACGGCCTTGCGAGCCGCCGCCGTAGGGCTGATAGCCGGCCTTCATTGGGGACAAATTATTGCCGGATTGCAAAACAAGCAAGCCCAACTGCGCCTGGTTGCCATCCCCGGCCCCAATGGGTCCATCATTTTAGATGACACCTACAACGCCAGTCCAGCTTCTACCATCGCCGCGCTGAACTTGCTGCAAGAGTTGAACGCGAAACGGAAAATCGCAGTGCTGGGCTACATGGCCGAACTGGGGCCGTATGAAGAAGAAGGACACCGCAAAGCAGGATGCAGGGCCGCCGATGTTGTCGATCTACTCGTTACCATCGGCCCGCGCGCAGATGTAATGGCTCACGAAGCAATTGCCTGTGGGCTGACGAACGAGCAAGTCAAAATAATGGCCGATACTGCAGCGGTAGTGGCCTACCTGAAAACTATCGCCGCTGCTGGAGACATCATTCTGGTAAAAGGTTCCCGCTCGATGGCAATGGAAACAATCGTTGATGAGTTAAACGCCGCGTCATCCCAGAAAGCGACCCATTAATATGGCCTATTCACTTACCCTGGGGACTATCTCGTTTTTGTTGGCCGTTATTTGGGGGACGCCCCTGATAAATTGGCTGAAGCAGCAAAAAATCGGGCAGCAAATTCGAGTAGAAGGCCCCACAACACATCAAGTAAAAGCGGGAACACCCACAATGGGTGGGTTACTCATTGTCATTCCTGTGCTACTGATTACCGGCGTGCTGAATATTGCCAATCTATTGGGGTTCAACCTCATCGGAAAATCCATTTTAGTCCCCATGGGAATTATGGCCTCTTTTACCGTATTGGGTATTATTGACGATTTGGAAACGGTGCGCGGCCCGATGCGCGGCCTGACCGCCCGCGTAAAATTTTCAACGCAACTGGTGCTGGCAACCATCGCCACACTGGTTATGTCGTTGGGAGATTTTCAGTTTGCCAATACTGTAGCTATTCCAGGCCGGGCTAACCTTGTTGAGCTAAGTCCGTTCATCTACATTCCGGTGGCAATTTTCATCATTCTCGGAACCAGCAACGCCGTTAATCTCACCGACGGGCTGGACGGACTGGCCGGCAGCATTGCCGCCGTAGCATTTGCAGCCTATGGCGTAATTGCTTTTTTACAAGGACAAATCTGGCTGGTGGCATTTGTTTTTACGGTGGTAGGCGCAATTTTTGCCTTTTTATGGTACAACGCCTACCCTGCCGAACTTTTTATGGGTGAAGTTGGCTCCGGCACATTGGGCGCTACGCTGGCCGTGGTCGCATTGATGAGCGGTCAATGGCTGTTGCTTCCGGTGGTTGGCCTTATCTTTCTCGCTGAAACCCTCTCTGTGATTTTGCAGGTAGGGTATTTCAAGCTTACAAAAGGTAAACGACTCTTCAAAATGAGTCCCCTGCACAACCACTTTGAGCTTTCAGGTTGGTCAGAAACGCAGGTTACGCAGCGTTTATGGTTGGTAGCAATCCTTTCTGCAATGTTGGGAATTGCGCTGGCCTTAATATAAAAAGCCATTAAATACCGATTAACCATCTATTATTGTTCAACCAATTAAGAGAGGAGTTGTTATGAGTACCACACTCAAACCCCGACCCAACACATTCAAACCTGTTCTGGTTCCGCGATCGCCCCGACAACAGGCCGAAGCTTATGAGGCCGCATTGGAATTGGTGCAACTCATCGACGAACACCTGACCAACGGAACACAACATTATCGCACAAAATCCGGCAAATTACTGCGCACGCTTGACCAGGTGGTTAATGCCATTTTAGCCGATAACCTGCGTATTGAGTCGCAAGAATATGGCTGGCAACAAGAATTGGCCCGTGCAGCCTAGCTTCTGCTTTCGCCTCAAAGGCTACCCACATGGCCACTGACCAACTATCTTTTACGGGTGTCAATGTGGTTGTGGTAGGCCTTGCCAGAGAAGGGAGCGCCGCAGCCCGGTTTTTGGCGGAACACGGGGCGCATGTTGCCGTTACCGATACCAAACCTGCTGCAGACCTGACCCGGTGGATCGCGCCCCTAAAAAACCTGGGTATTTCCTTTTACCTTGGCAAACACCCTGACACTCTGTTGAAGCCCAACCGCACCGACCTGCTGGTGGTCAGCCCCGGCATCCCGTTGACCGTTCCATTCTTGCAAATGGCGCAAAAACGGGGCTTGCCGCTCACCACTGAAAGCAGAATATTTTGCCAGCACTGCCCTGCGCCCATTGTAGGAATATCCGGGTCTAGCGGAAAAACCACCACCACAACCCTGGTGGGAAAAATGCTCAAAGCCACAGGGTACACTACACACGTCGGCGGAAACATTGGCGCACCGTTGATTAATCAGGTGGACAAAATCCAGCCGACAGATCGGGTTGTACTGGAGTTGAGTAGTTTTCAACTGGAATATTTTCACAGCAACATCAACGCACAGGCCAATCTTCTCTCCAGCTTGCAGATTCTACGCGAAGGCTGGAGTCCTGACATTGGAGCACTCTTGAACATAACCCCAAACCATCTTGATCGGCACAAAACAATGGCCGCCTACACTTATGCCAAGCGGTCGCTGGTAGATTATATGAAATCTGATCAGGTGGCTGTGCTGGGGTGGGACACCCCAATCACCAGAGATATTGGCTTGCAACACACCGGCCCGGTACAGTGGTTTAGTTTGCGCAAAACCGTTCAAGCGGGCGCGTGCCTGGAAAAAGGGTACATCACCCTGGTGGCAGAGAGGGAACATTATCCCATTTGCCCGGCAGACGCCATTAAATTGCGGGGCGAACACAACTTATACAACGTGCTGGCCGCCGTTGCCATTGCCCATGCTGCAGGGGCAACACCTCCGGCGATGGCAACTGTGGCGACAACCTTCGCCGGCGTTGAACATCGCCTGGAATTGGTTGCCCGTCAAAACGGTGTACTCTATATTAACGACAGCATCGCTACCAGTCCAGAGCGACTTATGGCGGCGCTAAAAGCATTTAACCGGCCCATCATCCTGCTGGCAGGCGGAAAAGACAAAAAGCTACCCTGGGATAACGCCGCAAAATTGATCTTGCAACGGGTAAAACATTTGGTTTTGTTTGGGCAGGCAGCGCGCCTGATACAAAACGCCGTGGAACAAGAACGCCCTCCAGATAATTCGCTGCCGGTGCATCTGTGTCACACCCTTGCGCAAGCCGTGGCCCAAGCCAGAGCACTCGCCCAACCCGGTGATGTGGTACTCCTTTCGCCGGGGGGAACCAGCTACGATGCATACCCAGACTTTGCCGCTCGCGGTGAACATTTTAGACAATTGGTGAAAGATAAGTAACAAGTAGACATTGATTAAAGTATGGCTCGAAAAACAAGTGCATCTTCCCCAACTATAGATTACTGGCTCATCATCGCTGTATCTGCCCTAACAATTGTAGGGCTGATGATGGTTTTTAGCGCAACAATGTACCTGACCGGCACCTATGATAATCCATCAACCTATTACCTGAACCGACAGTTACTTTGGGTCGCGCTGGGAGTGGTGTTGCTAATTCTCATCGCCCGTGTTGAATACCATCTTTGGTTAAAATATTCGCTGCCATTAATGGCCATCACGCTGCTTGTTCTGCTGGCTGTGTTAATCTTTGCCCCAGAACGGCACGGCGCACAGCGGTGGTTTCTCAATGGCTCCATCCAACCCTCAGAATTTGCGAAGCTAGCCACCATTATTTATCTGGCAAACTGGTTATCGTCAAAAAAAGAAAAAATCAAACAAGTGTCGCTGGGATTGGTTCCATTTGCCATTTTAATCGGCATTATCATTGGACTTATTGTTTTGCAAGATGATTTAAGTACCAGCGTGCTCATTGGCCTTACTGCCCTGGCTATGTTCTTCGTTGCCGGTGGCGAAATATGGCAGTTGGGGTTAAGCGGGGGCATCGGGGGGGTTATTGTTTACTTCCTGATCACCCTTACCAATTACCGCAGCGATCGGCTGGCAGAGTTTGCGTTGGATCCGTTTAGCGTGCCACCAACACCGGGCAACTACCAGATTCGACAAATCCTAATTGCGCTCGGCTCTGGCGGCTTTACCGGCGAAGGGTTGGGCAACGGCATCCAAAAGAATGGGGCTATTCCATTCTTAACCATTCACACAGACAGTATTTTCGCCGTTCTGGGTGAAGAAATGGGCCTGATTGGCGCATTGCTGGTAATTGGATTATTCGCCTTTCTGGCATATCGGGGGTTTAAAATTAGTCTGAACGCCCCTGATGCATTTGGCACGCTCCTGGCAACAGGTGTTATTTGCAATTTAATATTCCAGGCGTTAATAAACGTTGGGGTCGTCACATCAACCATTCCCTTCACCGGAATCCCTATGCCATTTATTAGCTATGGGGGATCCTCAATGGTGACAAGTATGGCCAGCATTGGATTATTGCTCGCCATTTCGCGCCGCACCCTGCCCCCAGAAACGCCCGAACAGGATGAATCTGACTATGCGACTCATGATCTCCGGCGGTGGAACCGGAGGACACGTGTACCCCGCTCTCGCCGTCGTTCAAGCGCTTAACCCAGGCACCGATATTCTATGGGTCGGCAGTCGACACGGTATGGAACGAGCATTGGTAACAAACGCGAACTTAAATTACCAGGGAATTTCAGCAGCGGGATTGCGTGGCAAAAATCCGCTATCTATGGTTAAGGGGCTGGTCGCCCTCGGTTGGGGCTACCAGCAAAGCCGCCGCCTGATGAAAGAATATCGACCCGATGTATTGTTTGTCACCGGCGGGTATGTGTGTGTTCCCACCACCCTGGCCGCGCACAAAGCGGGGATTCCGGTGGTCATTTACCTGCCAGACATTCAACCGGGGCAGGCCATAAAATTTTTAAGTCGTTACGCCACCAAAGTGGCAGTGACGGCCCCGCCGGCCCAAAAATTTTTCCGGGCGGGATTAACCGTAGTCACGGGCTACCCGGCTCGACCAAACCTGTACCGCACCGACCGGCAAACCGCCTGCCGCGCGCTGAACCTGGACCCCAATCAACCGGTGGTGCTTGTTTTTGGCGGCAGTCAAGGCGCGCGAAGCATTAACAAAGCCATTGCCCGGCCCGCAGCACTCACTCGTCTGCTACCGCGCACCCAACTTGTACACATTAGCGGCCAGCGAGATGCCGACTGGACACAAGCCATAAAAGATGCTCTCCCCACGCAGCAGCAACAACGCTATCACCTGTACCCCTACTTGCACCAAAAAATGGTTGCTGCGTTTGCCGCCGCCGATTTGATTGTCTCGCGAGCCGGGGCCAGCATTTTAGGCGAAGCGCCGGCCGTTGGCGCACCCGCCATTCTGGTTCCGTACCCGTACAGCGGCGCGCACCAGTGGCTCAATGCGCAATATATGGCCGAGCATGGGGCAGCACTCATTGTGGCCGATGACAAATTGCAAAACGAACTGCTAGAGAAAATTCTGCTACTCTTGGATAATACCGAACAACGGACGGCAATGGGCCAGGCGGCACGTCGCCTGGCCCGCCCCGATGCGGCACACGCCATTACCAGGGCGTTAGAGGAGGCTCGCTATGAGCGGCGTGTTAAATATTAATTTTGAAGTTTTCTTTTATATGGTCGTTGGACTGTTTGGCCTGGTTGGATTTATGCGGGGCTGGTGGAAAGAAGCCATCACCACCGGCTTGCTGGTGTTCCTGCTCATTATGCTCCAATACCCGGAACTCGCCCAACGCATCATCGATCAGGTAAACACCTGGCTGGACCTGCTGCGCACCTCGAATGTTTTCAGTGCCGCAGGCAGCATCATTCCCCCTACCGATATTGCACCAAATCAGAGCCAGGTTTACATTATCACGCTCATTGTTCTGATTGTTGTATCTTACTTTATTGGCAACTCTGCACTGGACAACAAACTCACGGCTGGTGGCAGACTTTTCGGCGGCGTTCTGGGATTCACCAATGGCTTCATCGTCTTGTCGCTGCTGAAAGAATACATTTTGGGTCGCTTTCTGCCCGCCACTGAAATTACCACCGCCACCGCCACTGCAGTGCCAGAAAATCTAACCGTCACCATCAGCAACGTTCCCAAAGAAAGCATCACCGATGGATTTGCCATCTGGATTTTCATCATTGGTGGCGTCCTGGTTTTACTATTTGCCCTGAGTAACCGCTTCACAGTGGCCAAAGGGAAAATATCAAAACGCGCCCCGCTGGGGTACAAATAACACGTTTTGAGTTTTGAAGCACTGTCGTGCAAAAAAATCTTAACCCTTGAAACACACCTATGGCTCACATCCACTTGATTGGCATCGGTGGGACAGGATTGTCTGCCATTGCCACAGTACTACTTCAACAGGGAAATACGGTTTCTGGCTCTGACATGCAGACGTCGGAAAACGTGGCGCGGCTGCGGACGTTGGGCGCAACCGTTGCCATCGGGCATCGCGCCGAAAACCTGACCAACCCCGATGTGGTGGTGATCTCATCCGCCATCCCCATCGCCAACCCGGAGATTGCCGCCGCCAAAGCAAAGCATATCCCGGTAATTAAACGCCCGGCCTGGCTGGGACAAATGATGACCGGCAAACGCGGCATCGCCATTGCCGGCGCACACGGGAAAACCACCACCACCGCAATGATCGCGCTAATCTTAAGTCAAGCGGGAATGTCGCCAACGTACATTGTGGGGAGTTTTATACCACAATTGAATACCAACGCCGCCGCCGGGCAAAGCGATTGGTTTATCATAGAAGCGGATGAATATGATCGCACCTTTTTGAGTTTAAAACCAGAAATCGCCGTCATCACCAACATTGAACGTGACCACCCCGACACCTACCCCACCGAAGCTTCCCTGAACGAGGCATTTTTGCAGTTTGCGGGGTTGGTTCCGGCGCACGGCGCATTATTAGTCTGTGGCGATGACCCTGGCGTGCAAACGCTGCTCCCGGCCCTGCCCACCGCCGTAACCTATGGCCTGGCGGAAACAAATACCTGGCAGGCACCACACTTGCACCTGACCCCGCACGGGGCGGCCAGTGTTTGTGCCCTGTTTCAGGCTCACACGTCCACCGCTCACCCCAACCACCCGCGCGTACCAGGCACGCACGACGTAAACACTGACGCGTCAAGCG
>CAYPUV010000121.1:0-11851 GCA_964413895.1 uncultured Anaerolineaceae bacterium | reverse complement strand
GATACTCAATGGCTTACTTCCCCGCCAATTTTACAGAACGTATGGTACACCAGCGGATTTACATCTTGGACAACATACATAATGTAATAATTTCTGTTTCATTATTCTACCGTTCTTCAATATTAGAAATAAGATTTTCCCATATTTGATATACTGTTGGTTCTAAAAATCGTTGAACTTCCTGGTGCTGGCTCGCGATGATTTGCTTTCTTAACGACGTCTCATATATCAACATATTTATTAACTCAGCCAATGCCTCGTAATTTTTATGATGAAAGCGCACCCCCGCCTGCCCCATCGTATCCGGCACAGCAGTAACGCTATATGCCAAAATAGGCAAACCCAAATACATGCTCTCTACCAGTGGTTTGCCAAAACCTTCGTGTTCGCTCATTGAGACATAAACATCTGCCAGTCGATAGTATGTAACCATATCTTGTTGAGAAACGTGCTCAGTAAACACAACGCCATCGGCTACGCCCAAATCAAGCGCTAAATCACGTAACCATTGCTCGTAAGCAGGCAACCATGAACTTCCAACCAAAATTAGCCGGGCCAATGGTTCAATTCGCCGATAATAGTAGAGTAATTTTATTAAATCTTCTTGTTTTTTATTTGGAACTATGCGTCCAACAAATAGCAAGATGGGGCCACTATCTTTATACGCTTCCAGTAGCTTCTGGTTCGAAGGCTGATTGTAAGAAGTCTGGTCAAGCACAATGGGCAATACGCCGATTTTAGCAAACGTTTCTGTCTGTAAATCTTGCAGGTTAAATTTAGAATCTGCCAATGCCAGTACTGTATGTGGTTGCAATATCTTTAATTGTTTGCGTCCAGCTTCCATTTGCTGCGCCAAAGCTGGGTCAATCGATGCAAAAAACTCGGGTGGGGTCACATTGTGATAGATCACAATAAGCTCACGTGAAAACTCTAGTAATTGGTCGACTAATGATGAGCCAATGCTGTGGTGGTAGATGACGTACGATTCATCTTTGTGGGGCCGATACAAACTCACCTGCTTGATTTCACCTTTCAAGTTGGGGTGGATATGTTCGGCATATATATCAGATTGAAACCCCATTTGTCGCAGCCATTTTTGCAGCAATAGCGCTTGGTCAGTAATTGCGTCGCCGATGGTTGCACCCACAATGATTTGATTAAGGATTGATTTCGCCATTTTATTTGATTTCCCAAGAGTGGTACTACAGATTTTTCCACGTAGAAACGGCGTGCTCAAAACGGCTAACAACGACATCCCATGTGTAATTGTGCTGTACGTACGCCCTGCCATTTTGGCCCATTTTCGCGGCTTGGTGCGGCATATTTTGCAACCAAGCGACCGCCTCCACAAATTCATCGTATGTGCCAAACCACAGCCCCCCCCGACTTCGCACCACATGCCCGTGTGTTACCAAACAATCTTGATGAACAAGAACAGGGCGGCCAGCCAGCCATGATTCCATAATTGTGATCGAGAAACTTTCGTTGAGGGAAGGTTGGCACACTGCCAAAGCGGAAGCACACGCATGGACTTTCTCCTGTTCCGATACAAACCCTCGATAATCAAAGGCTGGATGCACAGGAGGCTTAAACGGACCGTCGCCAATAACGGCTAGTTGAATATTGCCGCCTTCATCAGCATACCTTCGAACATAGTTATACAGTAGTGCCAAGTTTTTCCCTTCTTCCAAACGTCCGATGTAAAGCAAAGTGTGTGGTAACAATGGAGTTTTTTCGGAAGTGGTTGACAGAGAGCGCACACCCGCACCCAACACAGTTTGCTGCGGCAAATTCATTTTCAAGAAGTGGGTTGCCAAATAGCCTTCTTCCGGAGTATTAAAGGCTACTCCCCATACGTTTTCCATCAACAAGCGTACGGGTTCCATATAGGCGTATGGCTCATCATGCAGGCAAGGCCACAACAAAGTCTTTTCCGGCACGAGCCACGCCGCATAATGGACAAGGGGAACAGTATAGGGAAGTGCTATCACAACATCAAATGCAGGGGTATGTGTGGCAACGTGGTCGTACAAGGCTGGGCTGTGCATACCACACTCCAGCCAACGGTACTGTTCCGCGATAGAGAGGCTTCCTTGCGACGCTAGTTGGGTTTCTAGCTTGATTTTGTCTTTTTGATTTTGCAGAATTACAGGGAAACGCCAAATTTTTACGTTGTTTCTTTCTTCAAGCCCAGAAGGATAAACATTCTCCCAAGTATAGTGGCTTTGAGCGCAGGTAGTCCACACCTCCACATACCAATTGCGCAAAGCCGCCTGTTCTGCAAAACCGCGCGCCAATGTTTCTGCTCCCCCCACGATATCTGGGCCATATCTTGGCACAACAACGGCTATGCGCATTCCAGATTATTCCTCATGTTGGTGACGGAGTGCTTCGAGTTCTACTTGCAAAGAGATAATCATCCGTTGTTGCTCTTGAAGTAATGCTGTAAGGCGGTTCAAAACACTAATGAGGTGACGATTTATCCCCGTTTGATGCGTGATACTCCTATTTACGTAAAATAACACCAAATGATGGGCTTGTTCACGAATCAGTTTCCAAAAATTCCCGATGATCGGTAATCTTGTTACCGGAGAGGGGGCCAAGATTGATTCCGTTTGCACCTGGGCGTATGTTTTGTTCACCAGCCGGAGGTGGTGGTAAAGATTAGGGTCAGTAGGTAAGTCTTCGGGTTCTTCTGGATAGGTGGCAATACCAAAAGAGGGAAATATTTTTTTTTCGTAGCCTAATTCCGCGCGTCGTTGCTCAATTCTGCGCCGGATTTTTTTCATTATTTCGTTCGGATCAATATCCGGATCGTTTATTTCAATCAAATCGTTGGGGATTTCGCCGTTCACAAACCACCTCATTTCAGGACTATTTTTTTAGTTTTGTGCGAAGTGTCGAGATCTCTTGGCTTAAACGTGAATTTTCTTCTGCCAAATCGCTTAACTCACGGTGCAACGCTTGAATAAAATGTCGATTGGTATGATTGATAATTTCCTGTTGAGCCATCAAATTGCGAATGGCCCATCGGGCGGCGACACTGTACCAGAGTTCACGAAAGCGGGTAATCAACAGTCCAAACACAGGAAGTTGTGAGTGAAATTGAATTTCTTTTAGCCGTTGTGGATCATCCGTCTTGACAGGGGGAATAGTTTTTTCTACCTTTACCCAATCGTTGGTCCAGGCCTGATGTTGTAAATTACGCAAGGCCATTGCCACTGTCTTAATTGTATCCGCATTGGCATTCCAACGCGTTTGTAAAATTTCCCCGACGTTGATAAGAGCTTCGAGGTATGCCATTCTGAGCGGGTGGCTCTCTCGGCCTAAGATGGCCGGTAATTGGTATTCACCTTCAGCGGGAATAAACTCAGCCAGAAATTTGTCAGGCGGCGTATGTTTTAGCAAAAAACGTAATCGTCCGCGCTGGTAAGCTTCTGACACAAGATGATCATCTGTAATTGATGTTGTTTCTAGATGGGTTAATTGAGCATCGGGCACGTACCAAACTTCATACCCAGCCTGACGAATTCTAAGGCAGTAATCTACATCTTCAAAATAACCGGGCCAAAAACCTTCGTCAAGCAGCCCCACCGTGTTAAAGACATCACGCCGAAACGCCATTGCGGCCCCAGACACAAATTCTACGGGTTTTGGCATATTCCATTGCCCTGTATCCGGTTCGCCGTGTCCATAATGGTGCGCCAACCCAAGTGGCCACGCCAGCCATCCCCCAGCATGTTGAATAGTATGTCTATCCGGGTATAGAATTTTACACCCAACTACCCCAATGGCAGGATTTTCAAGAGCGGCACACATTTGTTGAAGCCAGTCTGATGAAACGCTAGTGTCCTGATTCAATAATGCAAGAACATCTCCCCTGGCAACCTTAAGTCCGGTATTGCATCCCCCAGAAAACCCTAAGTTGTGTTTGTTTTTTAACAACCGTACCGAAGGAAATTGTGCAGTTACAAATTCTGCGGTACCGTCTGTGCTGGCGTTGTCAACTACAATTATCTCAATCGGCTTATACGATTGCGCTAATACAGCACTCAAACATTCTGTTATGTAGGGACGACCTTGCCATGCCGGGATTATTACAGTAGCAAGTGGATTAGTCATAATAAATTTAGTATGCCAACCTCACAAATATCAGGTAAAATCAAAACCTGACAATTCCAAATGAGTGCTGGCCGGCAGATTTTATTTCTTCCAAAGTAGGATAGGGTTACCATTACCTGAATTTACGCCTTTTTGTAAGGTGGTGAAACCAGCGCATCAATTTTATAAATCGGCCCTGTTCATACGCATTGATGAGGGCTTGTTTTTGGTCCAGTTGTTGCTGATAAAAGGGATTTTCAATTTTGTACGTCGTTGCTGTTTTATCTGGCGTCTGCCGTGGATGACGGCAAAAGTTTATCAAAGGTTTAGCGGCTTCTTCCCATGTCATGTTTTTACGAGCTTCATTAAACTGAGCATTAAAACTTATTTTGGGTTTATCAAGCAATGTTAAAATTGATTGTACCACTTCTTCTGTATTTTGATACCCAACAACCCTCCCTAATCCATAGTGATTAATTAAGTCGCTGGTTGCATCGCCTTTGGTGGCAACTATGGGAAGCCCAGCCCAAATGTATTCGAGCACCCGGCTTCTAAAGGCTAGTCTGGTTTCGATGGTATCAAGGTGTAACGCCAAGGCAAGATCACACTCTAACAGCACGTTGGGCCAATCATTGTAGGGAATCCAATCACCAAAGAAAACCGCCTTGTTCAAAATACCAAGGTCTTGTGCCAGTCGAAGGGCGGAGTTGGTGTGGGTAGGCATATGTACCATACCTGGGTTTGGGTGGTGTGTTCCAGGGAAAATCAGACGAACCGTTTTATCCTGTTGCCACACATGGGCTATAGCACGGATTGCCGTGTGCGGGTCCAACCATGGCCACAATCCACCGCCCCATAAAATAACCTTATCAGCTCCATTGATACCGGGCCAAACTCCTTTCAAAATGGTGCGCGTGTGTTTGGGGGATGTCTTTGGAAGTCCATAAGGCACAACATCAAGTAATCGTCGCAAAGAAGGGTCTTCGTTATATGTATATGGGTTTATGCGCCCGTGGGTTTCTAGCAAACCAAGCCACCAATCACGCTGGCGCTCGCTGGCACATATAAAAAAGTCCCCATTTAGGTACGCTTGCGTAAGCCGTGTTTGTATTTCAGACAGATTGCCATTATTGAACGAGAGCGTTTCTGATATGTAAGGATCATATCCATCAATAACAATTGATGCCCCAGATTCCAGTAGATATGGCATATGCGCCATCCAAATTGCCGCCACCAAAACAACATGTGCATTCTGGGCGGTTGTCTTCAGTTTGGCATCATCTGTAGATTGATAGGTGACAATAGAAAATGGTTGAGGTGATTCAAGGGTTGAACCAGCAGGAACAGCCAGGAAAACATTAAACTCTGTGCAAAGCACCTGCGCAAGATGGAAATATCTTATCCCTGGCCCCGCCATATGTGAGCCAACAACATCGTGACTGATAATTAAAATATTTCGATATCGTGTTGGTTTTCCCAAACCCATTCTCCCCCTAACGTCATCAGCCCAAATCGCTCTTCCCCCGCAGGCATTACATTAAAGGTATACAGCCGGTCATGATAGTCATACATTTTGGTATCATCCCAATTATGAGCTGCAACCGATATGTAAAATGTTCCCTCAAGTAAGGGAAGGTGGCGAATTATATATTTGACAGCGCCCCTGCCATTAATGGCAGGGATATCATAGCCGGTAAATTTTGTATTTGGGCCAGTAACGTGCGTCCCATCGCTTCGATGAATAGCCAACCCAAATACGGGGTGATTAACCTGCATTGTTGTCTGGTATTGTATCTCAATAATCATCGTATCGCCGGGGCAAAAGACGTTACTCTCGCGTCCGTGCTGATTTAAGGTACGTACCTGTCGGATTTGCACTTCACCGCTGCCCCAGCGGCGGTCCGGGAGCTTGCTTTTGTTGTTGGTCTCAGTGTTGTAGGTTTGCAAAAGATACTGCTGAACCACTGTGTCGGTAGGCCCATCAGCAAGGATACGACCTTGCTCCATCCAAATTGCCCGGCGGCACACCTTGCGAACCGCGTCCAGATTGTGTGAAACCAGCAAAATTGTCACGCCTTGCTGGCACAAATGGTCAATGTGTTCAAGACATTTACGCTGAAAATTCGCATCACCCACTGCCAGTACCTCATCAACCAGCAGGATTTCAGGGTCGGTATATACGGCGATAGAAAACCCTAACCGCATATACATTCCAGAGGAGTAATGTTTCACCGGGATGTCAATAAACTGCTCTAACTCAGAAAAAGCAACAATTGCGTCCATTTTCTGTTGGATATCACGCCGTGACAAACCAAAAATCGCGCCATTCAGATAGATATTTTCTCGTCCAGTCAAATCAGAATGGAAGCCTGCACCCAACTCCAGCAAAGCACCCACACGCCCATTTACCTCGATAGTTCCAGCATTAGGAAACAGGATACCAGAAATAAGCTTGAGTGAAGTGCTTTTGCCTGTACCGTTGGGCCCAATAAAAGCGACCGTCTCTCCGGCATGAATCTCAAAATTGATATCCCGCAATACCCACAGGTTTTTAGTTTCAGTATTGCCAGACCTTCTGGTTAAACTCACCAACATTTCTTGAAACGACCGGGCGCGCTGGTGGTGCATCTTAAATTTTTTGGATACATGGTCAAATACAATAACAGGGTTCACAAAAACTCCTGATTCTTCAAGGGGCACTATTTACCCTTATCTCAAGCAGATCACCGAGGGACGTCGGTTCAGGCATACGCAAAAAACAGTTTTTATTAAAACACACCCATAATATCATTGCATTATGAGCGGCAAATAGGTATGGTAGGCAGCCACCAACGCTATACCGGATAATGTTTTTAGGGGGTCCATTGTATTTATAGCAGCGTCCACCTGCACAAAATATGGATTTGCCCCAGTTAGCACATTCGTCCAGGTAACTGCAACTGTCTCAAAGTTGCCACACCCTGCCAGTTGGCGAGAGATAATTTGCGTGGCCCCAATTTGAGGTCCAGGGTTTTGTATACTACCCTGAAAAAAGGTGATTGTTATCGGTAATGTACTGAAAATATTACCACTATTAGCAATGTCAGCCTTTAAAATAAAGGATGAGGTCAGCAGCGAACCGCTCCCACTTTGATTGATTGGAATGGCAGTTGTCTTTGCCGGATATACAGTAACTGTTGGCGTTAGCCCGTTTGTATAATTTTGGTAGACTTGTCCCAAGTATCGAATATCGCCTGTGCCACTGTCAAATAGAGAACCACCCCAATAAGCCGGATCACCATCGACACTGAACCATGCCCAACGTTGCACTAATCGATTATCATCGTATGGATATCCCAACGAAGCATCGGTTGTATTACGCATCACATCAAAACTAGCTTGCATAAATGCGCCAGCTCGCGTCTGTGAAAACAAAATACCATCTTCATCTTTATAAGTTTCGGGCCACAAAAGCCCATATTCGGTAACATAGAGTGGCTTATCACGTTGCCCATGGTTCGCCATCCACTGCCGAAAATCAAACAATCGTTGGCGGAAGATATTTATATCATCCATATCGCGGGCATCATATAAAATGCCGGTGTTGACATTAGAAAATTCGGGTCCGGGCGGGATAAATGCGCCCCAGGTTCCTCGTTCCTCTCGCAAAATAAAACTGTGGATATTCCACACATCTACAGGCATTGTTTCATTATATTTATTGCGATATGTGTTCCAGATAATATCAAGATATTGGAAGCGCAGGGGTGTGGGTTGCACCACCGCTCCGATGCCAACCATAGCGGTTGGATCAACCGTTTTTATAAGGTGGTATAAATCATAATAAGCATCGGCGTAAATGGTCGCCCATAACGTATCTTGAAATTCACTGTCTGGTTCATTGCCAATAAACCAGGTTTGCCCCGGATTAGCAGCAACTAATGCTGCCAATTCTGTTTTAGTGGGAGTGGAAGTATAACTATCCAAATTAGCCCGAAGACGAATGATGTTAACGTGCTCAATTCCAATTGGTTCATTGATAGAAGGAACAGTGCGCCAGTTAACATACCATCCGGCATTGAGGCGGTCTAATTCAGCACTATCAAACGGAGCAAAATCACTACCCACTGTTATACCGAAACGGCAATTTGGATATGGGAATGTCGCTGATGACCCCCCACCTTGCGCATACACCTTGGGCAACAAAATATTTGCCAGCACCATTATTGCCAGCCCGACTATCCCAGAGACATTGAACCTGTGGTGTTTCAACCAAGTTTTCATCATCTCATTCCATATAGCGCCGTTTTTACCCGACCCCAATCATTCACTCTATAAATAACTGTTATGTTAATCATCATCGTGCCAGAATGAGGTAAACTGGACTGCCGGTATAGGTTATGGTTACATATCCGTCTACCACACCATCAGAACTATCGGTCAAAGCGGTAGACGTCCCCAATTTACTAATTTTTGTGACAGTTTTAGCAGATAGTTTAATCTGCGCAACGCTATCATCATTTGTCCATACCACATAAGTTAATTCACCACTCCGTTTTTGATATGTATATCCTTCTGCTTGAGTGCTGTTAAGTTCTGTGGTATTTAACGCACGTATAAATTTTACATCTGCCAATTGTGTGGTCATCGTTTTATAAACAGTGTAGGATGGTTTAGGATTATAGTTGCCATCCAACAAACCGTTATAAAAATAAGGGGGCCAATCTTTTATCTGGAACCAATTCACAATTTTTACGTTGGCAGCCAACGCCCGACAAAACGCCTTAACTACATATCGACTCTGAAGTTCATCACCATTGGGCACATCACTCCCTAATCCAACTTCGGTAATGGCAATAGGTTTATTGATAACACCATATTCAGCTAATTTGTTCCGCAACGCTGTTGTCTTGCCTATTAAACCAGGCCCATACATCTCCCATTGAGCAGAAAATTCTGGATAATAATGAAAATTGAACAGGTCAATGTAATCTGTCCCTCCAGCCGCTAAAAACTTATCCACAAAATCTCGTTGAAAGGGGCCGCCCGTATCAGAAAATAAATCATAAGCTATTCCACCATTCAACACCATCGCTCTGGGATTAGCAGCTTTCACCACCGGATAAACTTGCGCTAAAAACGCAGCATATTCGGCTCCTTTTGTGCCCCAATAATTTTCAATCGGCTGTCCGGCAGGAACCCCATCAGGCTCATTATAAAATTCCCAATACTGCACAACCGGCGAACCAGGAGCATCATCAAACCCATCACCATCATATCGTTCTACCAAGGCGCTGATAAATTCCAGATAATCTGGCATAGCTGATGAATAGAGGGGCCCATTTTCGTGTGCCGCTGCCCAAGATGGATTTCCACGCAGCGTCGCTACAATATTGATACCGTTCGATGAAGCATCCAAAAATTTAGCATCGTAGGCTGACCAGTTGTAATTGTCCGGCGTGGTATCCGTTGGTTCCAAAACAGACCACTCTGTTTTATATCGTGCCCAAACGACACCTAAATCAACCATCTCGGTGGTACGGGTGGGGCTATAATTCAACTCTACCCCAAACAACATCGGTTCGCGTTCATTAAGTACCACTGGTAAATATACCGTGTGGGAAAAAATACTTGTGCTCTTTATCGTATCTGGTGTGAATGCTCCCTCAGATGACACAGGTAATATGTTCCTTCCTGTGAGCTCAGATGCACTATCAGACCCAATAACATCTACACTGGCGAATGCCACAATCCCCAAAATAAACGGCAGAAACAACAAGCCCACAACAAACCGTAAACGATGTTGCATCTTTTATCCTTTAACGAGCAATGGTAAATAGATTTGGGCAATATTAAAGCCAGCGAACCAAATTTTTTCTTGGGCAGTATCAACTGCAATACCACGCAACCACATAGACCCCAGATCAGATGGAATCATAAATTCTTGAAATTGCCCCGTGCTCTGGATGCGTTTTCCTAGCTTTTGCCCCATTTGCTCTGTAAACCACACATCAAATGATGGATCAAGCGCTACATCATATGGATAGCTATTTGCTGTTGGTACTTGATTCTGTTTAATTGACCCCAGGGTTGAAAAGAATATCAAACTCACATTGTTACCTAATCGTTCCGCTGTCCATAATTGATTCCCTTGACTGATTAAATTCACTGGATACCCTGCACCGGGAATGATGCTGATAGTGGCAAAATCGCTGGGGGGAAGTTGTAGAGGATTGAATCGCACAATTTTTGTGCTGCCTGCCGGGGCTGTTTCACCAAACCAAACCAGGTCAGAGCCAGAGCTATTTTCTACTGTTATTCCTTCTGGTTTGGAATCCACATCCGGAATATCATACTCTATTAGGGCGTATTCAAGCGTGCTGGTGACAATCAACCGCCCCAGTTTATTCGCCTCCCGCTCTGTAAACCATACACTCCCATCTGACCCCACATCTATTCGCCAGGGCGCGCTACCCGATGCAAGTGGAAAAGAAACGACGTTGGTGGTGCTGATTTCCAACCGCCCAATCCAATCGCTACCTTTGGCCGTGAACCACAGGTACCCGCCATTCGCCACTATATCAAACGGCTCGCTTCCAGTCGGCACCGAAAATTCGGTAATAGTGTAATTATTGGTGCCGGTATAGGTCAGCCGCCCAACTTTATCTGCGCCGGGGTCTGTGTACCAAATGTCGTTACCAACAATTGCCACGCCCTCCGGGCGACGAGACTGCGCAGCAACAACAGGCAGGGTAATCACTTCAAACTGAGTGATTACCGGGTCAAAACGCAAAATATATCCATTATCTGAACTTCCACTGGCCACAGTTGTATGAACCGGCACACTAGCCTGCGCCCGGCCTGCCAAAACCGCCACAAGCAAAACAGTGAGCATCAGGCTCACTGTGCTAATTCCCAGAATTTTTCCAATTCGAGCCAAGCTGTTCATCAGTCCATGTCTCTCCAAATTTGTTTTATTCTTGTTCTCTGTGCAACCGAAGACCGTACAATACCAACAGTGCGCCTGCACTAACCATTAACCACCAACTGTATTCACCTCCCCCGGTTTCCGGCAAAAACGCTGGCGGCGCGCTGTCGGAAGTGGCCGATTGGACAGTTGGCGCTGCCACCACTAACTGCGAGATGGAAGTGGTTCCGGTCACAATCGTGGTGGGTTCCCCTGTCCCACCTCCTGCCCCCGACATCGCTGGCGCAGGTGTCGGCGTTGGTACCCCGCCGACGGGCGGAACGCTATAATAACTCAAATCCACCACCACGTCATTGACTCCATCCACATACACCGTCACCGGCTCTTGGGCAGGGACAGCATCGCCCACCAATACCAGTGAGACCACATACTCCCCGGCCGGCACAGCTGAAAGAGAATATTTGCCTGCACTATCGGTGGTAACTTCCGCGCTATTGATGCGTACCACTATCCCAGCACCAGGCTGGCCAGTACTCAAATCGATAACTACGCCGATAATCTGGCTCGTTGGGTGGGTGGAGCCGCCACCCCCTCCTCCCCCACCACCAGGAACGGGAGTAGGCGTGGGACACGGTACTGTGCCAGGAATACATCCCTGGTTGCTGTTACTTGCCCAAGCCGATTGACCACCAACCAGGTTGCCGGTGGCCATTAACAATAAAACGATACCCGCAAGAATAATATAATGTGCCAGTGTTTTCAGATTCATTTTATTTTCCATAGAATTTGCGTCAAGGGTACTCCCCCATTGATGGGGGAGGGGAATTGACGCGAACCTCCTTT
>CAYPUV010000120.1:0-11887 GCA_964413895.1 uncultured Anaerolineaceae bacterium | reverse complement strand
CCGTCGTCCACGCCAGTCACCACCCGCACACCCTCCCCTGTCACATCCAATGCAGTCACGGTCACTCCCATCCCCGCGCCGACTGCGACACCTACGGCCACGCAAGTTCTGTACGTAATTATTACATCTACCCCCACACCTGCTTCGGTGTTGGCCGCGGCCACGCTGTCAGTACGGTTAACTGCTCAGGCCAGGCGAGTTGGAACACCTACACCGCTGCCGGACAATTGGGTAACGCCGGTGGTTGCCACGGCCACCCCCACGCCCGGCAATGCGGCCACAGCTCAGGCATGGGTACAATTAGCAACCGTGGTGGCATTTACTACTGGAACGCCAACCCCCACTCCCGCCAACCAGGTAACGGCCACAGCCACGCCTGTATTTGAGCCAGTTTCGTTGGTTACCCCAACCCCCACTTCCCTGCCGCTGGGGGCGCAGTCCATCCCGGCAGTTTTGCGGGATAAAATATTGTTCCAATCGGACAGGGAAGAGGGCGACAAAAATTATGTGTACGTTTTCGACCCGAATACCGGCACACTGGGCCGACTCACCGACACGTGGCCCTATGAATTGGCTCGCCAGCGCGATGAACTTTCTGCTGACAGCGTATTCCGCACCTACAACAGAGTGCCACCATTTTCTAGCAATGGGCTGTTGCAAATTTACTATTCCGATGGAAACACCGGGCAGGAATACGCTGTTACACAAATGGGGACAGGAATTTCATACGATTCGGTGTGGTCGCCCATTGACAACAGAATTGCCTTTGTTTCAACGGAAAGCGGCAACGACGAAATATGGGTAGTTTATTCTGACGGGACTGGGTTGCGGCAACTCACCAAAAATTCGTGGGAAGGCGACAAATCACCATCATGGTCGCCGGACGGGACCAAAATCGTCTTTCAATCTAATCGTACAGGAAACAATCAACTGTGGATTATGAACGCCGATGGCTCTGAGCAGCAATTGCTGATGGGGTGGGACAATTGGACACCTTTCAACGATTGGGGGCCGGTGTGGGTTAAGTTTTTGGACCCTGCTCCCTAATTAATTTAGCCACCAACAGGTGCAAAATTCAACGGGTCGGCGTTTAAGAGGGGAAGGAAACAATGGAATTAATGCAATATATAAAACGGGTGCTGCGGTGGTGGTGGCTGTTTGCGTTGAGTACGGCAATCGCTGCCGTTATTAGCTATTATGCCAGTTCACAACTACCGCGCATCTATCAAACAACAACCACCCTCTTGGTGGGTCAGGTGATTCAAAAAGAGAACCCTACCGGTCAGGATTTTTACACCATTGAGCAGTTGGCAGAGTCTTATTCTCAAATGGCAATCCGACAACCCATTTTGCAAGCTTCCATTGATAGCCTGGGGTTGAAGATGAACTGGCAAGCCTTAAAAGGTCGGGTGAACGCCCATACGATTCCCCGTACCCAATTATTGGCCATCACCGTGCAAGACAACTCGCCGGAACGGGCGGTGGCCATTGCCGATGAAATTGCGCGCCAGCTTATTTTGCAAAGCCCCACCTCCCCTCAGAACCAGGATCGTGCCGAGCGCGCCGACTTTGTGCAAAATCAGTTGGTTGCTTTAGAGGGCCGCATTTCGCGTGCTGAAGACCGGCTGGCCAAATTAGATAAAGAGTTGGATGCAGCGTTGAGTGCGCGGCGAATTCAAGACATTGAATCGGAAAAAACAAGTCTGCAATCGTTCATTAACGAATGGCAAACCAACTATGTTGCGCTATTTTCCTTTTTGCAGGGTGGCGATAGCCCCAACTACCTCACTGTTATTGAACCCGCCCAGTTGCCCATCAAACCTGTTAGCCCGGACGTGAAAACCAATGTTTTGCTGGCCGCCGCAACCGGCTTTCTGCTGGCATTGGGGGCAACGCTGTTATTAGAGTACGTGGATGACACGATTAAAACAGCTGAAGATCTCACCCAGTCGGTGGAGCTCACAGCGCTGGGGAGCATTGTGCGCATCAAAGGTAAAAGTTACAAAGATAAAATGGCTATCGCGCACACGCCGTTTTCGCCCATTGGTGAAGCGTACCGGCTGATACGAACCAATATTCGGTTTATGGCGGTGGACAATCCGGCAAAGCTAATTATGTTTACCAGCGCTAATCCAGGCGAAGGCAAAAGTACCACGGCTGCAAATTTGGGCGTGGTGATGGCGGAGGCTGCGCTGCGTACAATCATTGTTGATACCGACCTGCGCCAACCCACAATGCACAAAATCTTTCAGGTTCCCAACTCAAGCGGCTTAACTGACCTGCTATTTTCACCGGACTTGAACATTGACGAACAACTCATTAATACGGGCTATGAGAATTTGCAATTGATTACCAGTGGTCCACTACCCCCCAACTCATCCGAGATTCTGGGCTCAAACCGCATGGCTGAGTTACTTGAGCGGCTGAGAGAGAAGGCCGATGTGGTGATATTCGACTCTCCACCTGTGCTGGCCGTAACCGACGCCTCTGTACTGTCGAACCGTGTGGATGGTGTGGTACTGGTGCTGCAAGTTAAGCGTTCTCGTCGTGCGGATATCAAAGAGGCTATCAATCGCTTGCGACGGGTGGGAGCCAACATTTTGGGTGGGGTACTCAATCAGGTTTCGCCGGGACAGGATGCACACTATTATTATTCGTATTATTCTCGCCGCCAACCCGGTGTGCTCAACAAACAGGGGCAAGTCCTGCAGCGATCCTGGTGGCGACGTTGGTCATTTCTAAACAAATGAGGTCATAATGTTTTGCTCCACTGTCATTGCTACTATTGGCCGTCCCGAACTGTCGCGAGCAGTTGACAGTGTGCTGACTCAAATCTTCACCGCCGCCGATTTTGAAGTTATTGTGGTGAATGATTCTGGTAAGCCTTTACCTGTCGAAACGTGGCAAACCGATCCTCGTGTACACATTGTAAGCACGCAGCGCCGTGAACGGTGTGTTGCGCGAAACGTCGGTGCGGCGATTGCGCGGGGCAAATATCTTCACTTTTTAGACGATGATGACTGGTTGTTGCCTGGGGCGTTTGAAAGCTTATGGCAATTGAGGCAAACCACTGATGCAGAATGGCTCTACGGCGGAACACAATTGGTTGATCGGGCAGGGCAACGAGTCATTGACTTGCGTCACAACGTGCAGGGTAACGGGTTCATCCAGGCCATCGCCGGTGAATGGATCCCACTGCAATCGTCGTTGATTGAAACCAGCATATTTTTTGCGGTGGGTGGGTTCAACCCGCTCATCCCTGGTGCAGAAGACATTGATCTGCTTCGGCGGATAACTCTGCGTGGAAATCTTGCCGAGACACCGGCGCTGGTGGCCTGTGTGGGTATGGGGCTTGAAAATAGTTCAACCGATTACGTCCAGGCGTTAAACGATGCCCGGCAGGCACGCGAACTCATACTCAGCCAAAGAGGTGCTTTCGCGCGTATGCGCGCATCGGCCACAACCCCAATGTGGCACGGACGTATTGTGCGGGCGTATTTAACTTCAGCAGTGTGGAACCTGAGGCGCGGAAGATTATTTGTTGCGATGAGTCGCATTGTATTTGCGTTAATGGGGAGTGCGTTTGCCACATATCGCATTTTTTTGTCTGTATTTTGGTGGGCTGTTGCTAAACCGTACACCAGCGCCAGTTTCATCCGTGGCTTTGAGGCCGAAAATCGTCCACTGGAAACCCGGGACCTTCACAACCTCTAGCAAGAATGGAATCTCATTACGCAGTTGGAGAGCTTGAGATGAATATAGCAAAGCCTTTTGTTGTAGCCGCATTATTAGTAATAGGAGTGGTATTGGTTTATGTTACGCATTATCCGCAAGTGAATGCGGTGAGTCGCCCGGTGAGGCGTTTTGAACCTGCCCTCAACAACGACGTGCAACTCCCCAAAGCGACCGACCGCGGGCGGCCGCAAATTGTGAACAACACTATCGTAGCAGACAACAGCTATCCCCTCCGCGGAGAGCATGTCCGCTTGGCAGAGTTCACCGAAGACCCGCTCGACCCCTCGGTGACATATCGCGAATATGCCTACGATATGGATATGTGGTTGAGCTTGATAAACGATTACCATCTAAACACGGTGCGCTTGCTGTTGTACCGCCCACCGCAAAATTGGTCGGGTGGCTCTTGCAGCAATCCACCTGGGCGCTGTTATGATACTGTCAACGATGCGCTGCCGTACATTGATGATATGGTGGAAATTTCCTCGATGCTGGGCATGTATCTCATTATTGATTACCATCCTGTTGGCGGACGGGACGAAACTGATGCAACGCAATGGTGGAGTGTGCTGGCACCGCGTTACAAAAATCGCACCCACGTGATTTATGAGATTACCAATGAGCCGGGCGGGCCAGGTACTCCTCTGGCAAACTATGAAGAGAGAATGCGCTCGCGAATTCGCCAGGATGCACCGAATACTCCGTTAATACTCTGGTCCCTTGAGAACGCTAGTGACAATTATATTGACACTGTTTTGGCAAATACGCCGACGATTAATGCCGATTGGTCGAAATCAGTTGTCAGCACACATATGTATTGGGGGTACACGTACTCGAAAGTAGAACAGCTTAAAAACGCATATCCATTTATGAACTCCGAGATTGGTGGATATGATGAGAATGACTACTTGCCGGTGATTCAAGATCTCGAAAAACTGGGTGCCAGTTGGATTATGCTTGATGGCGCAACATTTGGGGTACTCAATCCCACAAATGTTACCTGGAACCGCGACCCCAAAACTGTGCCCAGCCTTACCGATGTTCCGGTGCAAGGGGTGACCATCTACGGGGGGAATGCCTGCCCCATTGGCATAGCGTGTGGCTTCACTGCTCAAATTGACCCGACATCTGCGACGGCACCATTTACCTACACCTGGCGAGCAACGGACCAGAGCGGCACGGTAGTGCTGTCCACCAATATCGAAGATCGTTTTCAGGCCACGTGGAACATCACCAGCACGCAGCACGTAACTGTCACGGCGCAAAATGCGTTTGGTGAAGCCACAACATCGCACACGTTTGCCGTAAAAATGTTTGACTATGCTGCATATTTACCACTAATTTTGCGAGATTATTGAGGGCTTCACCCGTTCTGCTGGATTGCAGTATTGCGGAGGTTTTATGGATAACGCAAATCCCCGCGTGACCATTGGTTTGCCCGTATTCAATGGAGAAGATTATCTAGAGGAAGCGTTGGAATCAGTGTTGTCCCAGACGTTTGAGGATTTTGAACTCATCATCACCGACAACGCTTCGACCGACCGCACCGAAGCCATTTGCCGCCGTTTTGCTGCCGCCGACCCCCGTGTGCGCTATTATCGCAACCAGACAAATCTAGGGGCAGCTAGAAACTACAATATTTTGGTTGATCTAGCACAGGGTGAGTTCTTCAAATGGATTGCCCACGATGACTTGAACGCGCCAACAACACTAGAAAAGTGTGTGGCAATGCTAGATGCCCACCAGGAAGCAATTATGGCCTACCCCAAGACCATCCTTATTGATGAATACGGCCGCATCATTGAATACCATGAGGATGGGTTTGATTTGCGCTCCCCGCGCCCCCACCGTCGGCTGCATCAGGCTTTTCAATCGTCAGCGTGGTGTCATCCTGTTTTCGGTCTCATTCGCAAAAACGTGCTGGAGCAATCTGGCCTTATCGGCAATTTCGCTTCATCAGACAAAGTATTATTAGTGGAATTGGCTGTGCTGGGGCAGTGCCACGAAGTGCCAGAATACCTGGCCTACCGTCGTCTGCATCCGCACAACTCTACCAGCGCCAACACCACCGATGAGGCGATGGCTGCCTGGTTCGATCCTGCCGCCGTTAGGCAGGTCGTGTCTCCACGGTTGCAGCGTATGGCGGCAGTGGCGCGGGCAATTGGCCGGGCTAGTATTTCACCTTTGGATAAAGCGCTGTGCTATCTAGAATTTAGCCGGTTTTATCTGTCGATCGGCCGGCTGGCTGGTGCAGGGCGGGATGCTCGGCAAATTGGGCGGCGATTTTCAGCGGCCTTGAGGGGTCAAAATCGTGTCGGGCGATGGACGTCTTTGGCGGCAGGCGTTTTGTTTTTTGCCTGGGCCGGGAAAATCTTGTTGAACCGCATTGGAAAAAAACAAGGAGGAAGGGCCAAATGAAAGTGGGTATTCTGGCAGGTGGGGCCGGCTCGCGGCTGGCAGAGGAAACACAAATAAAGCCCAAACCGATGGTAGAAATCGGTGGCAAGCCGATTTTGTGGCACATTATGCGCCTTTACGCTCATTATGGATTTAACGATTTCGTAATTGCGCTGGGCTACAAAGGTGAGGTCATTAAAAAATATATGGTCGATTATGCTGCCGTTAATAGCAGTCTCAAGGTAAACCTGAAAACCGGCGCAATTGATTTGTACGACGGCTACAAGCCCGATTGGAACGTGGAACTGATTGATACCGGCATTCCCACGATGACCGGTGGGCGCATCAAACGGCTGGCTCCCTATATGGGCGACGGCACATTTATGCTCACCTGGGGCGATGGCGTCTCAGATATAAACCTGCGCGATTTGCTGACGTTTCACAAAGAACACGGCAAACTGGCAACCCTCACGGCTGTGCGCCCTCCGGCTCGTTACGGCCATATGATTTTCGATGGCAACCGCGTGAAAGAGTTCACCGAAAAACCGCAAACTGTGGAAGGTTGGATCAACGGTGCATTCTTCGTGCTGGAGCCAGAGGTATTTGATTACATTGAAGATGACCAGACTCAGTTTGAACACGAACCGCTGGAAAATTTGGCCCGTGATGGGCAACTGATGGCCTACCGCCACGAATCGTTCTGGCAGTGCATGGACACCCTGCGCGAAAAACATATTTTAGAAACTCTGTGGCAGAGCGGTAACGCCCCATGGAAAATTTGGGAGGAATAATATGCGAGTATTAGTGACCGGGCACAATGGCTATGTGGGCACGGTAATGACGCCAATGTTGATAGAAGCCGGACACGACGTGGTTGGTCTGGACACCAACCTCTACGCGGGTTCAACTTTTGGCAAAGATATAACCCTGAATATCCCCGCCATTCAAAAAGATATCCGTGATGTGACGGCGGAGGATTTGGACGGTTTTGAGGCTATTATTCACCTGGCGGGCTTATCCAACGACCCATTGGGAGATTTGAATCCAGAATTAACCTATCAAATTAACCACCTCGCTTCGGTACGGCTGGCGAAACTGGCAAAGTCAGTGGGAGTAGAACGTTTTATCTTCTCATCCTCGTGCAGCAACTATGGCGCAGGGGTGAACGATTGGCTGACCGAAGAATCACCCTTCAACCCGGTCACGCCGTATGGGCGCTCAAAAGTCATGGTGGAACAAGATGTGTCCGAACTGGCAGACGACACTTTCAGCCCGACATTTATGCGCAGCGGAACGGCGTATGGCGTGTCATCCCGCCTCCGCTTTGACCTAGTGCTGAACAATCTGACGGCATGGGCGTACACCACTGGGCGCGTGCTGCTAAAAAGCGATGGCTCCCCTTGGCGACCGGTAGTGCACATTCAAGATATGTCGCTGGCATTTTTGGCTGTGCTCAATGCCCCCCGCGATCTGGTCCACAACGAGGCATTCAACGTAGGGCGCCCCGAAGAAAACTATCGCATTCGTGATCTGGCGCAAATTGTGGCCAAAACCGTCCCTGGCAGCCGCGTGGAGTTCGCTGCGGGCGCGGGGCCAGACAAGCGCAACTACCGGGTGGACAGCAGCAAAATCACGCGGGTATTGCCCGATTACAAGCCTCAATGGGACGCACGCAAGGGAGCGCACGAGTTGTATGAGGCGTACAAAAAAGCAGATCTTCAGCCAGAGGAATTTGAAGGCCCGCGCTACCGGCGCATCCATCATATCAAAAAACTGTTGGCCGACGGACGGTTGGACAATTCGCTGCGCTGGAAATCTGCCAATCCCGTTGCACCAGGTGTAGGGTAGGAGCAACCTATGATGAACAGTGGCAATCTCACTTGCTTTTCTTGTGGTGGTCACAATTTGCAAATTGTACTTTCTTACGGGCGCACGCCACTTGCCGACCGTTTGCTGACAGCAGACCAGTTGACGGAACCGGAATTGACCGCGCCCCTGGAACTGGCGTTTTGCCCGGACTGCAAACTGGTGCAAATCACCAAATCGGTGGACCCGGAAATTCTTTTCGGTGATGACTACCCCTATTTTTCATCGGTTTCGCCCGCACTGGTGAACCATTTTACCACCAGCGCCCGCGCCATCATGGATAAAATTCCGTTGAATGAAAACAGCCTGGTTGTTGAAGCTGCTAGCAACGATGGATACATGCTGAAAAACTTTGTAGAACGGGGCATCCCCGTGTTGGGCATCGACCCCGCGCCCGAACCCGCCAAAGCCGCGCAAGAAATTGGCGTGCCCACATTGAACACATTTTTCACGCAGGGATTGGCGCGTCAATTGGCAACCAAAGGCAAACAGGCAGATATTTTTCTGGCGAACAATGTGCTGGCACACGTACCTGACCTAAACGGTTTTGTGAATGGCATAAAAACGTTGCTGAAAGATGACGGCGTCGCCGTGATGGAAATGCACTATGTGGCAGATTTGGTTGACCATGGTGAATTTGATACCGTCTACCATCAACCTCTGTGTTACTATTCTGTCACCGCACTTGACAATCTATTTCGGCGGCACGGGCTGTATTTGAATCGCGTGCAACGCATTCCCACCTATGGTGGCTCGCTGCGAATTTTTGTAGGCAAGCAAGAACAAGTTGATGGCTCGGTGCAACAGTTGTTGGGTGAAGAAGCGGAGAAAGGCGTGGATACGCTGGACTACTACCGTCGCTTTGCGGAGCAGGCCCGTCAAATCAGGGACGAATTGCTGACCTTGCTTCGTCAACTGAAAGCCACGGGGAAAACCATTGTGGGCTATGGTGCGGCGGCAAAAGCGGCCACCTTTCTCAGTTACACCGGCATCGGCAGCGATTTACTTGATTTTGTGGCCGACCTCAATGAATTCAAGCAAGGGCGATTTATGGGCGGCAATCATTTGCCCATTGTACCGCCAGATCGTCTATTGGAAGATATGCCCGATTATGTACTGCTGTTGGCGTGGAATTTCGCCGATGAGATTATGCGCCAGCAGCAAGCCTATCAGGTGCGCGGCGGAAAATTCATTATGCCCATTCCCCACCCCAGGGTTGTGGAACAGGTGACATCGTGAAAATTGCATTTGTCTCTCAGCCCTGGGATCTGGCTGTGACTGATGTTGGTGGATATTCATCCATTCCTATCATAACATATCAAATAGCCCGCCGACTGGTCGAAATGGGGCACAAAATACTTATCTATGCTAAACAAGGCCCTGGTCAAAGCAGATCAGACTACGATGCGAACCAAATTGAATTTCGCCGATTTCCCATTACCGTTGAAGACAAACTATTAAAACCACTGAAGCTGTTTGACCGCTTGGGTAAATACCGCAATCCCAAGCGACCCGCTTTTGCCAGTGAATGGTACTACCTGGGGTATGCGCTGCGGATAGGGCGTGATTTGCAACGGGAACGGCCCGACATTATCCATATGCACCAGTTCTCGCAATTTGTGTCGATTATGCGGCGTTTGAACCCGGCGGCAAAACTGGTGTTACATATGAACTGCGAATGGCTATCGCAACTTGACAGTGCACTGGTTGGAAAGCGGTTGGCGCAAACCGATTTGGTGCTGGGCTGTAGCGATTTTGTCACTGGAGAAACACGCCGTCAGTTCCCGCAGTTTGCCAACCGCTGCCAGACTGTTTACAACGGCGTGGATGCGACGCAATTCAATGGGGCACATAAACCCAATCCGAATAATCCACAATCGCCTGGCCGAGTTTTGTACGTGGGGCGACTGTCGCCGGAAAAGGGAATCCATATTTTATTGGAAGCATTCAAAACGGTGGTGAGGCATTTTCCGCAGGCTCAATTGGAGGTTGTCGGCCCACCTGGATCTGCACCGTACGAATTTTTGGTTGGCCTTAGCGACGATCCTAATGTTCAAGGATTGGCAAAATTCTATGGCAACGGCTTGCTGAAATCAGACCTGCGCAGCTACGCCGAATACCTCAAAGATTACACCCCACCTGAATTGGCAGATCAAATTCATTTTTTGGAGTTTGTACCACACAGTGAATTGGTTGAACACTATCGTAATGCTGACGTGTTGGTCAACCCGTCATTGAGCGAGGCATTTGGGATGAGTTTGGTAGAGGCAATGGCCGTGGGGACACCCGTGGTGGGGACAAATATTGGGGGTATGCGGGACATAATTGCTCACGGCGAGAATGGTCTTTTGGTAGCGCCAAATAATTCGGCGGCGCTTGCCGGCGCAATTATTCATTTGCTGGAAAACGATGCATTGCGACAGTCGATGGGCTGGGCTGGAAAGGAAGCAGTGCGCACGCGTTTTTCATGGGATTGCGTAACAAATTCGTTGATACAACATTACCAAAGAATAATTTCGGAATCTCAATGACGCGCTCACTCAGACAAGGCTTTCGTCAGTTATTCTACCGGGTGCTGCAGACACGTGCCACCCCATTCACGTTGACCGACCTTCGCCAATCGACGGTGGTTTTTTCACCCCACCAGGATGATGAAACGCTGGGGTGCGGAGGGACGATTATTCGCAAGCGGGACATTGGAGCTGATGTGCAACTGGTATTTATGACTGATGGAAGCAGTTCCCACAGTCAATTTGTGCCTGCTGCCGAGTTGGTCGCATTGCGAACAAAAGAGGCATTGTCTGCTGCCGCAATACTTGGGGTACCATTGGAGGCAGTGCATTTTTGGGGTTACGTCGATGGGCAATTAAACCAGCACATCTATGATGCTGCAAAACAGGTTGAAGCGTTATTACGGCAATATCAGCCCGCAACCGTGTTTGTTCCATATCGCTTTGACCCCCCCCCCGACCACCGTGCCACCTATTTTGCGGTGTGCGAAGGGATACGTCGTTGGAGTGGGACAGTAATTGTGTGCGAATATCCAGTTTGGTACTGGCTTCAGTGGCCGTGGGCGTGGCCAGCGCGAAACCGCTTGGAAGTGAAAACATGGTTGCAAAATGGCGCAACATCACTGCTACGGCTGCGCCTGTGGCGCGATTTTCGCCGTTTGGTCCCCATCGAATCGACGGTATTGGAGCGTAAACGACAAGCATTGATGCAGCATAAAACTCAAACCGTTCGATTGAAACCCCACTGGCCGATTTTAGCTGATGTTGCCAATGGAGAGTGGTTGGCTTGCTTTTTGCGGGGGGAAGAATTTTTTCGATGTTCCCAAATAATTTAGGGAGAAACAATGCAGGTTGATGTAATTAACACATTGGAGCAATTTGCGGCCTCGAAAAAAAACTGGCAAACAGTCTATGATGCCGACCCACACGCCCACATTTTCGTATCGTGGGCGTGGCTGCGTGGTTACTTTGAGATAACACCCTATCGCTGGTTTGTACTGGCCGCCAAACCCGAAAGCGAGGCATCTTATGTCGCGTTCATTCCCCTTGCGTTTGATAACCAACCGTTGCAACTGGTGAGGACGGTGCGGATGGGAGGTTCACCCATAGCAGACTACACTGGTCTTGTCTGCATGCCAGAATACGAGGCAACAGCCACGCATGCTTTGGCTCACTACGTTCAAAATCAACTGTCGTGGGATAGATTTCATTTGAAAGATGTGCTAGATCCCAGAATAACCCAAATGCTTCAGGTGTTCCCTGTTCAGAAGTTCAAGGTTCAGCCAGTAGAACAGATTTCATGTCCATTCATTCCTTTGCCTGATGACTGGGATGAGTACTTAAGAAAGTTTATGGGGCGTAGCGAGCGCAAACGGGCC
>CAYPUV010000119.1:0-12008 GCA_964413895.1 uncultured Anaerolineaceae bacterium | reverse complement strand
GTTCACACTCTCTATCAAGCGGGACGCAAGGTTGCAGCAATGAGTCGGGATGTTGTACACCTGGCGGTTGATGCGCGCGAGCAAACGTTCTTTGAGCTGGAAATAGAATTAGCCCCGGACGGAACCGAAGCCGATTTAACCACGCTGGTATCGTACTGGCAAGACAACTGGTTCTTAAAACCCGAACCACGCTCAAAATTTGAACATGGCCTGGCCTTTGTCGATGCGCCCCCTGTGAGCAACACCCTACTTACGGGCACGGAACGAGCGGCGCTGTCTCGCATTGTCCAAACAGAAAAACCAACGTATGGTCGCCGGGCCACGGCGCTGCTGGCGCTAGACGAGGGAGCTAGCGACGACGATGCCGGACGGCGAGCGGGCCTGTCGCGGCGGCAGGTACGACACTGGCGCAACCGGTTTAGGCAAGAAAAGTTACACGTTTTCCCTCAACGGGTGCTAAAACAAGCATTACAAAGGCTGCTCCCCACCCGCTATCCCATTCATCCAGACGACCCCATTGCAGAGGTGGCACGCAAGATCCTCTGGTTCCAGTTGCAAACAATGCTCTATCACGAGCCTGAAACTCGAGCCGGCAAAGACCCGGAGGCGTTGCACGATATGCGTGTGGCAACCCGTCGAATGCGCGCCGCCGTGGATGTGTTTGCACAGCACATAAACTTAAAGATTGACCATCCCTTTGCCAAAGATTTGCGCTACACCGCGCGCGTGCTGGGGCGCGTAAGAGATATGGATGTGTTTTGGGAAAAAGCCGAGCATTATTTCGATGTGCACCCCCACCACGCCGAACATGATGACTTTCTGGCGTTTCAGCAAGCCTGGCAAGCGCAATACGACACGTACCGGCAAAAGCTACTAGATTACCTTGATAGTGAGCACTATCGCAAATTTACGCAAGATTTTGCCACGTTTTTACAACAACCCGGAGCCGCCGCATTGCCGGACGCTAAAAACGGTCACCCCCGTCCACGGTTGTTGCGACACATTCTGCCCATTCTTGTGTATCGTCGGCTGGCCGCAGTGTTGGCATACGATGGCCGGGTTTGCGGCGATGATGTTCCGCTGGAACGGCTGCACCAGTTGCGCATCGACAGCAAGCGGTTGCGCTATACGCTAGAGTTTTTTAGTGACGTGCTGGGCCGCGACGTAAAGAAACTCATCCGCCAAATTAAAGCTCTGCAAAACCACCTGGGCGACCTGCAAGATACGGTAGTAGCCGGCAAGATTTTGCACTATTATCTGGCACAAGGCATATGGCCCACTGGCAAAACAAAAAAATCCACTACTTCGCCCCCGGAACCTATACGCGCACCCCTGATAGAAGCATATCTTGAGGCCCGCCTGGGTGAGCAAAGCACGTTGCTTGCTACTTTCCCCCAACAATGGGAACCCATCATATCGCCGCAGTTCCGACACACACTAATTGGCCTGATGAAACAACTTTAAGTGTTGACAACATGTATCAGGCCCGGTGCGTAGTGCGTGCCTTGTTGCTGCGCCCTACGTCATACAAATAATACGATAAACCTATGAATGTTCCACAACCACGACGTATTGCCATTATCGATCTGGGGTCAAACACGGCTCGATTGGTGGTAATGAATACAATTCCCGGCTATGCATATCGACTGGAAGATGAAATTCGGGAAGTGGTGCGCTTGCGGCAGGGGATAACCCGACGTGGGTTAAGCTCCGATGCGATCGCACGCGCAATGTTCGTCCTGCGCCTGTTTAAACGTTTTTGTGACGGCAGCAACGTGAGTAAAATTATCGCCACAGCAACCAGCGCCGTGCGCGAGGCCGCCAACGGACTAGACTTTGTGGAACAAGTAAAACGAGAGATTGGGCTGCCACTACAAATATTAGACGGTGAAAAAGAAGCGTACTATGGAACGTTGGGCGCATTGAATGAAGTGCCAATGGTAAACGGGTTTGTGCTTGATATTGGCGGCGGCAGCGCCCAAATCAGTCAGGTGAAAAATCGCCAATTCCAACGCGGCACAGCGTTGCCCCTGGGCGCACTGGCACTCACCGAACAATTCATTCACCACGACCCCCCCACCGACGCCGAAGTGCAGACAATTCGCGCCGAAATTGACCGACACCTGGACACAGTTCCGTGGCTCAAACAGAAAAAGGCGTGGCTGGTGGGTCTGGGGGGAGCTATTCGCAATTTGGCGCTGATGGATGCTGCCCGCCGAAACTATCCACTCAACACCCTGCATGGGTACACACTTAGCCGTTATTCCGTGGAAGAGAGCATTGCATTGCTGCAATCACTGCCGTTGGCAAAACGGCGCAAAATCCCCGGGCTAAAACAAGATCGGGCTGATATTATCTTGCCCGGTGCGCTGGCAACGCTAGCAATCTTGAATCGCCTAAAAACCGAAACCCTGACTGTCTCCGTGAATGGCCTGCGAGAAGGACTATTTTTAGAAGGGTTCTGGGATCATCTAACTTATCCGGTCATTGCCGATATTCGCCGCTTTAGCGTGCTGAATATGGCGCGCGTGTACCGCTACCAAAAAAGCCACGCCAATCACGTGCGTTACCTGGCCGGTCGAGCGTTTGAACAGTTGGCGCCGCTCCACGGCTACGGCACAGCCGAACGAGATTTATTGGCAGCGGCGGCCCCCCTCCACGACCTGGGAACCATTATCGGTTATGCCGACCACCACAAACATTCACAGACTTTAATTGTCAACAGTGGCCTGCCCGGTTTTTCGCCGCGCGAGACAGCGCTCATTGCGCTACTGACTCGTTTCCATCGCAAGGGGAAACCGGCGCTGCTGGAATTTGAGCAAGTGATGCAAGAAGATGACCTGGAGCGTCTGATTCGACTATCGGCAATATTGCGGCTGGCAGAATTTTTAGAACGTGGCAGAAATGCTACAGTAGATGATGTCGCCATCACCTGGAACGATGAAACACTGTACATTACCTTGATTGCGGATGAATACCCGGCGGTAGAACTGTGGGGCACAAAGCAGAACGCGGTAGAACTTTTGGAAATGGCCTTTGGCCGAAAAATTGTATTGGACAGCACCGCCGCTCCTGTGGACGCACGGGTGTAACCTGCAAAGCAATCCATACCAATCTGTAACTACTCACCCTCTCTCTCACGCCTGTGCCCTTTGGGTGCACCCCCCCCTTCCCATTGGGAAGGGGGATACAGGGGGGATGGGGAAGTTCTTAAACGATAATTTTGAAAAATTTCTCATACGCTGAACAGTTACACCAATCTTACGAGGGACACAATGACAACACACATCTTACTTGGCGTACTCATTGCAATTGCACTCACATTCAGCTTTCTAAACGGATTTCACGATAGCGCCAACATTGTCGCCACAATGATTGCCTCGCGCGCAATGTCACCCCGCATGGCGCTGACAATCGTAGGCGTGGCCGAATTTGTCGGGCCGTTTCTGTTAGGGGTTGCTGTTGCCAAAACCATCGGTTCAGAAGTTGCCGCTCCGGCCTCGATTACTATCTCTGTTGTTCTGGCAGCACTAGTCAGTGCCAGTGTGTGGAATCTCATCACCTGGTATTTTGGCATTCCCTCCAGTTCATCCCATGCACTTATTGGGGGGATAGTGGGCGCTGTAGCCGTGGGGTCTGGGCTACAGGTGATTGAAGCTCAGGGCTTATTGAAAATTGGTATTGCGCTCTTTGTTTCGCCGCTGGTTGGTTTTGCCATCGGTATTGTGGTGATGCGCGCCACCCTGTGGCTGGCCAGAGGCGCAACCCCCAAAGCGAATATCTTTTTTAACCGCATTCAAATACCCACCGCCATTGCACTGGCACTGAGCCACGGCGGCAACGATGCTCAAAAATCAATGGGGATGATGACGATGGGGTTAGTGGTGTTGGGGTATCAGCAGGATTTTTCCATCCCCCCGTGGGTTATTCTTCTCAGTGCGGCGGCGATGGCAATTGGCACGGCAACCGGCGGATGGCGCATTATCCACACGCTGGGCGGAAAATTTTATCGTATTCGCCCTATCCACAGTTTCACCTCGCAATTCACGTCTGCGCTGGTTATCTTTACAGCCTCTATTCTGGGGGGGCCGGTGAGCACAACGCAAGTGGTTAGCTCGGCGATTTTGGGAGTGGGTGCAGCACAACGCAAATCACAGGTGCGCTGGGGGGTCATGTATGATATTCTGGTGGCCTGGGTATTAACGGTTCCTGCTGCGGCATTGATGGGCGCGCTGGTTTATTTTCCCATCCGGTACATCATTGGACAATAATGTTACAACACCACGGCATCAATGCCCAGTGTCAGTATCACAATCAGCAGGTAGAAATTGGATGCTTTGAATAACGAGAAGGCCAGTTTGGCGGTAGGGTGGATCAGTAATTTGATATTGCGCACCAGTATATCAATCGTAGCAATTCCAACCGGCAGCAGGTAAATCCAGCCCAACACAGCTTCAGTCCCCAATATGAGTGCGGCCAAACCGGTAGCAACAGTGTGCAGAAACACACAAAACGCAGCCTTGCGAGACGTGGTTTTTACCGGCAGCATGGGCGTATCGCTGCGAGCGTAGTCATCGCGGTAGACAATGGCCAGGCTCCAAAAGTGTGTTGGCGTCCACAAAAACAGCAGCAACGCCAACACAACCACGCCGGGGTCGTTCCAATTCCCCGCCGCTGCACCCCCGCTGAGTACCGCCGCGCTGCCGGCTGCCCCGCCAATAACAATATTAAGCAGCGTCCGGGGCTTAAGGTATAAAGTGTACAGCAATACGTAAATCGCTGCGCCAAATAATAGAAAAAAGGTAAGTGCGGGATTAAATGGCAAAACCAGCAATGAAGGGACAAGAATCATGGCGCTGGCAACGTATGGAACCCATTCGGGTCGAGAAATTGTACCGTCCACCAGCGGGCGGGTTTTGGTGCGCTTCATCAGCGAATCTGATTCGCGTTCAAAATATTGATTCAACGCTGAAGAACCTGCCGCCGCAAAGCCGCCGGTAATCACCAGCAGTATCATCGCCCCGCTGCCCGGCCATCCTTCTGCACCCAAAAAAGCACCCCCCATTGCCGCGACCAATAACAGCGCAACAATCCGCATCTTAAACAACACTAGCAGCGTGCTCAGCGAGGGTATGTTTTCTAAAATAGTATTGCGCCAAATGAGCAGAGTTGAAGTAGATGCTGGATTAACAGGCTGATATACTTCAGACTCAAATATATTCATAGGGTTCCTCTCAGAATGGGCACCTGGGGAAGACGACGGGTTGGGGACATCCCAACTATTTTAATCCTAGATTAATCAGATTAAACTGGCATAAAAAGAGGATTAAAACGGAATCAAGAACTTTAATGAGCAGCCATCATTAGCACTACCGCCGGAGGTGTCGGGCCACGTAAAACAAGTAACCCACGCCTAAAATTGAAGCAAAAATAAACCATTGAATGGCGTAACCTATATGAGGCCCGTCGGACAGATCGAAGACAGGCTCGGCGCGCAATGGAAACGCAGTTTCTTCGCCAGGCACAGGCATTTGTTCCACGTAAATGGGTAAAAGTTCATAGGGCATTTGCGCCTGAATAGCTTCAATATCTACCCGATACCAGTCTCGCTTAAAATCGCCGGCAGCGGGCTGCACAGCGACAGCCGTAGCTCGCGCCGGTGAGAGCGTCTCTGAAAGCAAGATATACCCATTAACAGTTATTTGTCCCGCCGGATAGTTGTATCGGCTCAAATTCTCCGGGGAGGCTTCTTTTTGCGGAATCCAGCCCCGGTTTACCAATACCGCTTTATTGGTTCCTGCCATAACCAGGGGCGTGACCAGGTCTATGCCGGGCTGCTGCGTGGAGCCGAAAAATGCGCTGGAATCTGTTCCCGCGCCAGTCCAATTTTGCAACAATAAAATAATCTGTTGAGAATAGTCAAAAGTTCCCTGCACCATTGCCTTGCGATTTTTTAGCAGGGTCAGGTCGTCTGGCAATGCGTCTTTGTTGAGCAACAAGGGCGGCATAGCAAGTTGATGTGTCAGGTTGGCGTTGGCGGCCCGTCGCTGCTCCAATCGATTAAGCTGCCAGATACCCAATCGCGCCATCACCAGCATCCCCGCAGCGACTAATATCGTTGCCATAATCCATCGGTGGGTAAATATTGCCACAAAAACATACCACCGCGAATGGTCAACAGTTGCTGGTAAATGGTTTTTTGATTTAAGCATTGCTTCCTCTAAAGGGTGGTTTGTGATTTTCTACTTGAAACACACGGGCCGCCAGGATCAATACGGCAATAATGTACATCATACTACCCGGAACCCACATAATCATACCGCCAATCATCTGGTCTTGCATAACAGTTAAACCAAAAACGCGTGGGACCGTGGTGTAGTAGGTATAAATTGGATTGCGAGCAAATGCAATAGAAATACCTGCCAGCATATTCGGGGGGATAGAAAACAGCAAATACCCAATACGCATACCAATTGGAAAGCGTTTGTGGATGCGGGGGCCAGCACCGACAATGTGCCACCAAAACAAAAGCCCGGCCACAAAAAAGCTCAAATGCTCAAAATTGTGCACCCAACTGTATCGCAGCGCGGCATTGTAAGCATTTGGGTCGTGCCAACCAATATAAACAGTGGTGAAGATTAGCCACGTGATGCCAGGTGTTGTGGTGTTACGCAACATTTGTCGGAAGGTTGATCTTCGACGGAATAAACCAGCGATGGCACTTCTGAGTGCAACGGGCAGTCCCCACAAGATAAAGGGGAATGGATTGGCCAATAGCAGCAACGGTGCGGCAACCATAATCAGGAGTAAATGCTGAACCATATGGAAGGCAAATAATTGCTCCCCCAGCGAATCGATAGGGGACACCAGCGCCAATGTGATAGTTCCTAGCCCGCCCCAATAGGCAGCGAAGCGCCAGCCACTGGCCAGACGCTGTTTCCCTCGTTGAGTCTTGCGCAGCGCACGCCACCCCAGGGTGTAAAGCGTCCCCAATAACATAAGGACAGTCAACACGTCGATGCGCCAATCCCACGATTGCATCAGGGCCCGTAAAAACGGATCCATAAATATTCTTCCCCAGAAGCCTTAATTTTTATCATCCCCCTGACGGGGGAACAGGTCAGCGGGATAAACCTGTTTAAATTTTAGAGGGAGGGCATTAAATTGGCATAAAAAGAAAGTTAACGGGGGATCAAAACACATTTGCTTTTTTAGAAATGAACAGCCTGGGAGGGGAGGTAGATTTTTCTCGTTTTTGGAGTGCAACTAGCATCTGTGTATTTGTCTCGGAACAATCTATGCTGAGAATTGCTGGTATGATTTATTCATTCTTGACTTTCCCTCAAAATAAGTGTTACATACAGATCAATTTACCAGAGAGGAGACCACCTTTTCTGAACGTTTCTATAATTTTTAACCCAAATGCAGGAGCCAACAACCTGCACCGCCAGCTCGAACAGGCGGCCAGGTTTTTGCAAGCCCGAGGATGGTCAATTACGTGGGGTGAAACGGCATATCCCGGCCACGCAACTGTGCTGGCGAGGCAGGCGGCTGCGCGCAATATGGATATGGTCATCGCTGCCGGAGGAGATGGCACAGTAAACGAGGTGATGAATGGGCTGGTGAGAACCGATACGGCACTGGGGGTCATTCCGGCAGGCACAGGCAACGTTTTTGCCGCCGATATGCGTATCCCCCTGCCGGGGCCATTGCCGCACCAGAATCTGCTTAGAGCCGCGCACGTGCTGCTTAAAAGCAAACCTCGTCGGATCGATGTGGGCAAAGCCACGTTTGCCAACGGTGAAAGCCGCTATTTTTTGCTTTGGGCAGGCATTGGACTGGATGCGGCTGTGAGCAAGGCCGTACAAGCAGACAAAAAAAAGCGGCCCACAATGCGGTGGCTGGGGATGGTAACCTGGCTTATTTCTGCATCTTTTGTGCTGCGTGATTTTCGCGGTGCGCGGATGCGGCTTTCTTTGGATGGAGAAACCATCAATCGGCGGGTAATTATGACGGCGATTAACAACTCACAACTTTACGGTCGCTTCTGGCGATTGGCTCCAGGGGCCAAAATTGACGATGGCTGGCTGGATGTGGTGGTTATGGCCGGGTACGGCTTCCGCTCATCGCTGAAGCACATTGCGCTGGCAACGCTGGGGCGGCTGGCCGAAGATCCAGAAACGATACTTTACCGTACCAAACACATCAAAATAGAAACAAAACGCCCCATCCCTGTCCACCTGGATGCGGAAAATGTGGGATTTACTCCGGTGCAAATTGATATTGCCCCCCGCTCATTGATTGTTTATTTGCCAACCAACGCCCCTTCAAATTTGTTTTCACAGGGGAATGAGTAACCCTGGCAACTTTGAACCTGAAACTTGAAATTCTACTTTCGGAGGAAACACAACACAATGAAATATGTAAATTATGGTTTACTCATCTTCATTCTTCTTGCCGTTGCCGCCGAACTGCTACAGTGGTCACCGGTATTTGTATTTTTTGCCGCCGCATTGGGCGTGGTCCCCCTGGCCGCGTTGATGGGGCGGGCCACAGAGGAATTGGCAACGTACACCGGTCCCAAAGCCGGAGGTTTGCTGAACGCTACGCTGGGCAACGCCGCTGAACTTATTATTACCATTGTGGCTATCAAAAAAGGAGCCGACAACCCTGCCCTGCGCGAAGGGCTGATGGATTTGGTAAAAGCATCTATTACTGGCTCTATTTTGGGTAATTTGTTGCTTATTTTGGGGTTTAGCATCTTGTTAGGGGGATTAAAATACCGTCGTCAAACGTTTGATAAAACGCAAGCCGGGGTTAACGCCACAATGCTCATTGTGGCGGTTATTGCCCTGGCTGTTCCGTCATTTTTCAACCAGAGTATTGATGCCGTGAACCATGCAGGTGTGGAATACTTGAGCATTGGGGTGGCTATAGTGATGATTGCAGTGTACGGCCTGAGTATTTTGTTCTCGTTTCGAGAAGCCAATCCCCACGGAGATTTGGCAGACATTCATCAGCCGTCGTGGAGTGTGAATAAGGCCGTAGGAGCACTGATAATTTCAACAATTGCCATTGCCTATTTAAGCGAGATTTTGGTGGGAGCAGTAGAACCGGTGGTTGCAGCGCTAGGTATCAGCGAATTTTTCCTGGGGATTATCTTGATCCCAATTGTGGGCAACATTGCGGAACACGTGGTTGCCATTCAGATGGCGCTAAAAAACAGAATGGAGCTGTCGTTAGCAATCTCGTTGGGGTCTAGCTTGCAAATTGCGTTGTTTGTAGCACCGTTGCTTGTTTTTATCAGCCTGCTGCTGGGAAACCCGTTGACGCTCACCTTCAATACATTTGAATTGATTGCGTTGTTCGGCGCAGTGCTAACATCCGCTTTAATTGGCCTGGATGGAGAAAGCAACTGGCTGGAAGGCGTACAGTTATTAGGGGTGTACGTGATTATTGGCATAGCATTTTTCTTTTTACCCGCTTGACGAAAATAACCATCAAAAATAGATCATCCCCGCCGGGGACGTTCGGCGTAGCCATGTTCACCCAGCAGTGGGACAAACGCTACCGGCACCAAGTTCTCTTGTTGCAATTCTCCCCCCGACGTGCGGGTTACTCGCACCAACATCTGGTTGCCCGCCTCGCCGATGGGAATAACCAGCGCAGCGTCCGCTTTGAGTTGGTCAACCAGTGGTGGTGGCACCTCTGGCGCAGCCGCCGCCACCACTATACCATCAAAAGGGGCATGTTTGCGCCAGCCGTAGCCACCATCTCCCTGTGAGACAGTGATATTATTACAGTTCAGGGCCAGCAATGTTTGTTCGGCTTGCGCTGCCAGTTCCGGGATACGCTCAACAGTGTAAACGTGGCGCACAAATTGACTCAATACTGCCGCCTGATACCCCAGTCCGGTACCCACCTCAAGCACCACGGCTTCCGCTGGATTTTGCAATTGAAGTGCCTGCAACATATAAGCTACAATAAATGGCTGCGAAATTGTTTGGCCGTGTCCAATGGGCAGCGGGGAATCTTTATAAGCTAAATGCTGATACTCTACCGAAACGAAACTGTGGCGTGGAACCTTTGCCATTGCCGCCAGCACGTGCGGGTCTTTGATGCCCCGCCGTTTTAGCTGATGGGCCACCATAGCAGTTCTAGCTTTTGCAAAATCATTAGCTTGTTTGCGCTGTACCATATACTTAAATCTCCAAAAACATTATCTCACATATTTTCGGGGTCGGCAACCGGTGCTGTGATTCTGCAAAAGCAATTTAGCCAAATTCCCCACAAAGCAGTACAATGCATTGCACTTAACGTTTGGAGGACACAAATGACTCAAAGCAAATCAGAACGCATTGCCCTTTTCTTGCTTGGAACAGCTTTGGGAACAGCAATTGGCCTTATTTTGGCTGCTTTATTCACACCCTACTCAGGTCCGGAAACAAGAGACCTGATCAAGGCCCGCGGCGCCAGTCTTAAAGATAAAGTTGTATTAGAAGGGGATGAGTTTGCCAATCGTGTGCGTGTTGCCACCGATGATTGGGTAGATCAACTCCGTACCATTGCCAATGACCTGGTGGCGCAAGGGAAAATGAGCACAGAAGAGGCCCGTGCCCAAATTGATGCGCTACTGACAAAGGTGCGGGGATAGGTGCTAATAGAAATTGGGGATTGGCCATTGAGCCACGCTGATCTAATTTCAATTAACCAATCTTCAACCACCTCAAACCTATTCACCATCTGAATTAGACATTTCCTCTGTTGCGTTCTCCCCCATCGAGAGCGTGCCCTCCAACACAGCGGTTTCATCTTTGTAGAAATTCGCCACCCGCACATCACCGGTAACGCGCCCGGTGCCGATAATTTCCAGTCGCCCACGCGCTTCAATCGCCCCACTCACCTCCCCCGCCACCGATATATGCTCGGCAATGATTTTAGCCGCCACCCGTCCCTGCGCCGAGACCACCACGTTGCCTACGGTTTCAATGACTCCTCCCTCACACACACCATCAATGCGAATATTGCCATCGCACTTCAACTGTCCATTGAAACTTGTGTTGCTGCCGATAACCGTTTCAATGTTAGTCATGGGAAGTTGTTTCGATTTGAATAGCCCAAACATCCTGGTTCCTTTCACGTAAACAAATATCAACTGTACGTTATTCACTCACCTTACGCAGTTTAAAATTTGACAATTCAAAATACCGACAATCGTGATTTTGCCCCCCTCGCTTTCTATCATTCCCCCCTTCCCATAGGGAAGGGGGATACAGGGGGGATGGGGAACATCCAAAATTTTAGACTTTTGACAACAAATCTGATAGTTCCGGTTTTGTCAAATTCTCGTCTGCCTAAGGTGAGTTATTCAACAAACAAAAAGTTCGCCCATCAGGCAAGGCGAACTTTTGATTATGCAACATACCGTCGCCACAAATTTAGGTAGTGGTATTTTTTAACTGATACGCTCTCTTTGCGCGATTTGAAATTTGCCCCCTCCCCCAAATTTGGGGGAGGGGGGACACAGGGGGGATGGGGCAAAAAGAAACAAACCACTTTCTAAATTTTTGCAGTTACTGCGTCACAGCATCAGTCAATTTGAACCACTACCCAAATTTAATAGGTTCGCTGAATAATAACCTCAAATGAGGCGTGGTACAACGAGTTCGCCACTGTATTACCTGTTGCCGGGCAGGTCTCATCAACCTGATAATCAGGTGTAATACCGCTGGCAATCTGTGATTTGGCACCCATTACTTGCACGCTGTACGTGCCTTTGAACATCGCAAATTCAATATACCCATCGCCTTTATCTTTGGCTTCAGTTTTAGCAATAACGCTATCATTAGCATTGGTGCCCCAAGTAATTTTTACCGGCACATTGTTTAACCCATTGCCATTCACGTCGATCACGTGGATGTAAATGTGGTGGTTTCCTTCATTCTCACACGGGGTGAGTTTGCGCACCTTTTTAATTATAAAGTCCGCGTCCGGGGTGGGTGTAGCTG
>CAYPUV010000118.1:0-12079 GCA_964413895.1 uncultured Anaerolineaceae bacterium | reverse complement strand
CTCACCTTACGCAGTCGAGGATTTGACAAAATCAAAATTATGACATCGTTGACAAGAATCTTAAATTTCAGGTTTCCCCCATCCCCCCTGTTTCCCCCCTTCCCGGCGGGAAGGGGGAGGGGGAAAAACCTTTATTACAGAATGTTAAAGTTTGTCAAATTTTAAACTGCGTAAGGTGAGTCACTCATTAAAAAACGAGCTTACCAGTCCTGTTAAAATTCGTCAAAATCGGCGGAACATTCTGCCTATTTGCCAGGCCGCTTGCAATTTGCACAAATTCAACCTTACACGATAATAACGCTGTTATGAATACGGAAGCACATTCCTCCCCATCTATGGGGCAACGTATCATCTTGCTATTATTGACTCTGGCCGGGTTTGCCTTGCGCCTGGCCTATGCGCTGCACAGCCATCCATTTGTCGATGAATTTACCACCGTGCTGGCGGCGAAAGCCATCTTGCAGCGTGGACTGCCCATCCTGCCATCGGGTTTGTTTTACGAGCACGGCATCTTGTTTAGCTATCTGGATGCGCCCTTTGTAGCATTGGCAAATACCGGCGCCCTGTTCACGCTGGCTCGTCTGCCTAGCCTGCTCATCGGCACGGCGATGATCCCCCTGCTGTATTGGATGGGGCGGCGCTGGTTCTCGCCGTGGGTGGGACTCGGTGCGGCGGCGCTGTTCGCTTTCAGCCCGGAGGGGATGGTGTGGGGTGGCCGGGCGCGAATGTACGCGCTGGCACAACTGCTGGTTTTGTTGATAGTCTTTTGGGCATTTGCGGGCACACACGGTAAAAACGCCACACGCCACCGATGGCTGGCACTGGCAACGCTGCTACTGGCGCTGCTGGCGCATTTCGGCACGTTGATGTTTGTGCCGCCAACACTCATCGGCATAGCAGTAATCTGGTGGCTTTCACGCCGAGAAAAGCAGCGCGCACACCCCAAACTCGGCGCATGGCTGGCGCAGGGTATCGCCCTGATTGCCGTCATCGGCGCGGGGATGCTGGTAAAACGGCTGGGACAACCGCTCGGTATGGCGCAGCTCGGCGACTCGTCTGCCGCTAACCCACTCATCGAACTGTGGCACACGCTTTCGTACCAAATCGGTATCGCCCTCGACGGCGAAAGCGTCATCAGTTTTTTGGCGCGGCAATTTGGCGTACCGCATCACGTGTGGCTGACCGTCGGCACGGTGTTGGGAGCAATGTTCGCGGGCTTGGACATTCGCCGCCGCAACACCAAACCGACAACCCGCTCGCTGGCATACCTCTTTCTCTGGCTGGCATTCGGGCTGACCATCATCGAAATGATAACCCTGCTGGAACCGTTTCGCCGCAATCCGCGCTATGTGGTGATGGGATTGCCGCTGTTTTACCTGCTGGCAGCGCAGTCCATCGCCATTCTCGGGGAAAAACTATCGGCATTCACCCATCGTGCCCCGATTGCAATTGCGCTGATAGTGACAGTCTTGCAACTTCCCGGCGCATGGCAAGATGTGAACATCGCCTACCGCACCCCCGAACCAGCTTACGACCGCGCGTTTCAATTTGTAGCCGCGCAATGGCAGCCAGACGATGCCGTGCTGACGGTACATCCCCCTGCTGCCGCCCTGTACCTGCCCCGCGTGGACTATTTCGCCCAGCAGCGCGATGCCGATCAATTTTTGCTGAACCGGGACTCTGCGCCCGTTGACCGCTGGCTCGGGCTGCCGTGGTTGTCCTCTACTGCGGAGTTTATCCGCATTTTGAACGCAAATCCGCGCGTGTGGTTTATCGCCGATGAGCAGCGGCTGACCACCTTCGGCTTTTTTGAGGGCGATTGGCTGGCAGTCTTGAACACCCAAATGGAAAAAGTGTGGACAGAAGATGGTGCAGTGGTGTATCGCACCCGCGCCAACCGCATTCCCATCCCCGATGCACCCGACACCCGCGTTGAGGCAGAATTTGGTGGTATTATTCGGCTGGAGGGTTATTCAATCAATACCGATAACCGACCACCGCGCCTGACCCTCTTCTGGCAGGCGCTGGCCCCCATTCCCGCCGATTACACCATTTTCATCCACCTGCGCGACGCAAACAACGCCAGTGTGCAACAGTGGGATCGTCAGCCGCTCGATGGTGCGTACCCCACGCACCTCTGGCAGCCCGGCGAAACACTGACCGACCCGCTGACGCTCACGCTGCCAAACAATCTTCCCCCCGGCAACTACCGGTTGGCAATTGGCCTGTACCGCCTGGATACAATGGAACGCCTGCCGCTGGCACACGATACCAGCGGCGAAAATGCACTTTTCATCACCGAGGATTTATGGCCCTGAATACGCTCAAACGTTGGCTGGCATCCGAATGGGCAGTGGTGATTGCTCTGCTGGCACTGGCGGCCTTCTTTCGATTTTATCAACTGAACACCATTCCTCCCGGTCTGCATTACGATGAAGCGGGCGAAGGGTTGGATGCACTCAACATGCTGGAAAAAGGGTTTCGCGTCTTTTCCACCACCCAGGGCGGGCGCGAGCCACTGTTTGCCTATTTATTGGCGGCGGCATTCTCTATCTGGGGGCCACAGGTCATTATTGGGCGTGGGATCGCCGCACTGGCAGGTGTGTTGGCTGTCGGCGGGGCGTATTTGCTCACCCGCGAGCTGTTTCGCCCGCTGATGCCCCATCGAGCACGCTGGCTGGCAACTCTCACCGCGCTGGGGCTGGCGGTGAGCTACTGGCAAATTCACCTCACCCGCATCGGGCTGCGACACGTGCTGCTGCCGGGTCTAATGAGCGCGGAGCTGTATTTTTTGTGGCGCAGCTTTCGCACCGGTCGGCGGCTGCATTTTGTGCTGACCGGGTTGCTTCTGGGCGCGAGCCTGTATACCTACCTTTCAGCGCGTTTCATCCCCATCTTTTTGGGATTATTTTTACTGCTGGAAGGTCTCATCCGCGCCGCCGAAGGTCGCCCTACCGCTGCATTATGGCGACGGCACTGGCAAAACCTGCTATTGACCATCGTAGCGGCAGGCATTATTTCCGCCCCGTTGGGATATTATTTTCTCACCCAGAATCCCGATGAGTTTTTGGGACGCGCCAATCAGGTATCCATTTTCAACCCCGTACTCAACCAGGGCCATCTGTGGGGCGCACTGCAAAACAGCGCCCTGCACAATTACGGCGCTATCGCTTTTTTCGGCGATGAAGACGGGCTGGTAAACCTGCCCGGTCGCCCAATGTTTGCGCCGCTGACCGCCCTCGCTTTCGCACTGGGGCTGGCGATAACCCTGTGGCGCATTCGCGAGCCGGTGTACCTGTTTGTGGCGCTCTGGTGGCCGGTGATGATGCTTCCCTCGGTGTTGACCTATGACCGTGTCCCCCGGTTTATGCGGGCGATGGGCACTGTGCCCGGCCTGTATATTTTCCCCGCGCTGGGACTGCTCACCGCCAGCGTGTGGCTCTGGCAGCGCCGGTGGCGTTGGGGACGGCTGGCGGCGGTGGCGCTACCGCTGGGAGTGTTCGCCATTTCCGGGGGATTGACATTCCACGATTACTTTCTGCAATGGGGGACGAGCCAACTGGCTGCCGACAAGTTTTACGTCCCCTACACCAAACTGGCACACAAAATGGTAGCCGAAGGTCGCCCCGATGAGTTGTGGGTGTACCCCACCGACCTGCGCATCAACTACCCGCGCCGCCATCGCTACATTTTGCGCTTCATTGGTTACCAAAAACTGCCACCAGAGAAATTCCTGGCGATCGATGAGCAGAAAATGTTTGCCGAGTTAAGCCGGCAAACCGCTGGTATTTCTAATGTGGTGCTGGTTGATATGAAAACCGGACTCCAGAAAGAGGCCGACGCCAAACACGTCCTGCCCTTTCTGCTGGAAAAATATGGCACGCTCAACCGTACCCTGCAAACCAATGATTTTGACCTGCTGTATTATTCATTGGACAAATCGCCCATTCAGTTTGCGCCGCCCGACAATTGGCAACCACTGGATGTTCGCTACCAGCCGGGGCTGCGCCTGCTGGCAACCGCCTTTGGCGATGCATCGGGCGTGAACGACCCGGATGCGGCAATCATTCCCTCCGGCGAAACCATCTGGGCCACCCTCCACTGGCAGCCCGATGGCCCTCTGCCGGAAGATTATCAGGCCAGCCTGCGACTGGTGGACGACACAGGGCGCATTTTGAGCCAGATTGACAATCCCCTCAGTAGTCGTTGGCACATTCCACCCACCGGCTGGCATCCCGCCGAAGATATTTTTGATTATTACCTGCTCCCCGTTCCGCCCGGCACGTTACCCGGCACGTATCGGCTGGAAGCAGCCCTCTACTCTCCCGCCACGCTGCAACCTCTACCCGCCAGTGTCAGTGGCGATGGCGGACACAGCACCGTTGATATTGGCACAGTGCAGATTGCACCCCCGCGCAACCCGCTGCCGGCCCTGGAAACGTCGGTGACGCTGAACGCAGCCTGGCTGCCAGGCCTGATGCTGGTTGGCACAGAACCGCTACCAGAAAGCTTCCGTCCTGGCGACCGTTTGAGCGTGCCGCTGGTGTGGCACAGCACCGTCCAGTTGCGCCAGACTGCGCAACTGGAAATATGGCTGCAAAATAGTGAGACCGCTATTCCCCTGCGCCAGAATGTGACCATCGGCGGGGAACAGTTCCCCACGTCAATGTGGCGGGCGGGCGAAACAGTGCGTCAGTGGCTCACGGTGCAACTACCCGCCGACCTGCCAGCGGGCGCATACACCCTGGCGCTGCGCAGTCCCGCCACAGCCGCCGTTTCGCTCGGTGACATCGCAATCAATGGCCGTCCACGCACTTTCACGCTGCCAGAAAATCTACCCTACCACCCCGACGCCGTTATCGGCAACCGGGTGCGGCTGGGCGGACTGTCCATCGATGCCCCGGCAGCAAATCAGCTTAACCTGACACTGTATTGGCAGGCGCTCGCGCCGATGGACACCAGCTACACCGTGTTTGTGCATATTCTGGATGAAACGGGGAAAATTGTAGCCCAGCGCGATCAGCTTCCACGGGCGGGTGACGCGCCCACCACCGGCTGGTTGAAAAATGAAGTTGTGGCCGATCCGTACACATTCACTCTGCCAGACGGAACGTACCGGCTAGCGGTGGGATTGTACAACGCCGCCACCGGCGCGCGGCTGAGCATCCCCGGTACGGCAGATAACCGCCTGATTTTGTCGCCCACTGTCACCATTAGCCCGTAAGCGCGAGGCTAGGGGTAGTCGGCAGCACTGCGCCACAGCTGCCACACAGCTCCCAGTAGCAGACTACAACTGACAAGGTACAGGGCGGGCAAGCCCGTCCACTGTGCCAGTGAATACGCCAGTAGCGGTCCCACCGCTGCACCAGCATCGTTGGCAGTGGTGAATATCCCCACAAATAAATGCGGATTTTCCGACTGTGCCGCCACATTGCTCGATGCAGCGTTTAAGGTAACAAACAACCCCGCTCCGGCCACAAACACCAACATCAAATAGCCCACCACGCTCACCCCGGTGGTGAAACTGGCGCCGGCCAACCCCACCAGCATGATCATTGTGAGCAACAAGATACTTCTGATGTGTCCCCAGCGGTCTGAAAGCAACCCAATCACCGGGCCGAATATCAAATCGGCAGTAAAGCGCACTGCCAACAATAACCCCGCCACGGTCCCGACGCCAATCCCCAACGCTTCCGTGTTGCCCACCTGCTGCGCTAAAAACAGCGATGCAGTGGAAATCAGCACCCCTTCCACCAACCCTTCCCAAAAACCAGCCGCCATTATCCAGCGTGACAGGGACTGTCGCAGCAGTACCGTCCACCGCGCGTCGGAAGGTTCGGGGGCAGGAAAATCTTCTTCCGGGTGATGGTCTGTCCAACGGATGGCCCACGCTACCGGCAACGCCAGCACGGTCAGGGTGGCAATAAACCCGGCAGCAGTGCGATACCCCCACCGATCGCGCAGAAAGCCGCCCAGCGCCACGCTGATGGCACTGCCCAGGCGCACCAATCCCCACAACATCCCCATCAACCGTCCCCGATGGTGACTTTTCCCGTGCCAGACGGCCTCGTACCCCCCCTGCCGCAGCCCCGACCACGCAATGCCCCACCCAATGCGTGCCAGCAAAAACACGGCGAATCCCCACCCCACGCTATACGTCACCGCCGCCAGCGCCCCCAACAGCGTCGCCAGAAAAAACGGCAGGTGCGCCTCGTACCGTCGAAAAATTGCTGCCGCCCAGGTGTTGGAAACCAAACGCACCAATCGATTGGCGCTGAGCAGCACACCCACCAGCGGCAGGGCAATACCCAATTGCGGGGCATCAAGCGGCAACAGGCTGTACATCAGCGAATCGCCCATAATCGATAATCCAATTGCCACGGCTACAATTATTACCTGTTGCTGAGACTTGCGCGTTGAAAGCATAGCCAATTTTAGCCCAAAACATTAAATGCGACGAGTATGACTCCAGCACATCATTTGCGTATAATTATAAATCAAAAGTAATTGCTGTAGAAAGGGTAAGATTCTTTCTGCTATTGCGTCAGAAGTACGGAAAATAAAATGCAATCAGGTATTCTTATATTTGAAGACTTTAAGAGAAAAGGATGTACTCACTATGGATTTTCAACTGACTATGCCAGGCACAAATGAAGAAGACGAGCACAAACCAAGTAATACCCTCCGCGATGTCATCATCATTGGCGCCGGCCCCGCAGGGTTGACTGCTGCCATCTACGCCGCCCGCGCTCACCTGAACCCGCTGCTAATTGAAGGATATTTGAGCGGTGGGCAATTGATGTTGACCACGGAAGTGGAAAACTACCCCGGTTTTAAAAATGGCGTGATGGGACCAGACCTGATGGGCGAGATGCGTGCTCAGGCTGAACGCTTTGGCACAGAATTTCTGAGCAAAGATGTGACCAAAGTTGACCTCACTGGCGACATAAAAAAGGTGTGGGTGGAAGATGATCTGTATCAAGCCAAAACGGTGATCATTTCTACTGGCGCCACCGCCAATTTACTGGGGCTGGAAAATGAATCGCGGCTGATGGGACGCGGGGTGAGCGCCTGCGCTACCTGCGATGGATTCTTCTTCCAAGATAAGGTGGCGTGCGTGGTTGGCGGCGGCGACAGTGCCATGGAAGAAGCCATCTTCCTCACCAAATTTGCCAGCAAAGTTTACATCATCCACCGCCGTGATGAGTTCCGCGCCTCGAAATTTATGATCAAAAAAGCTGCCGATAACCCCAAAATTGAGTTCGTCATGAACTCGGTGGTGGACGATGTTCTGGGTGAAGATGGCGTGGAAGGCGTTCGCTTGCAAAATGTGAAAACTGGCGAAATTACCGATCTGCCGGTAGATGGCATGTTCCTGGCAATTGGGCACACGCCCGCCACCAAGTTATTCGAAGGTCAACTTGAGGTGAACGGAAAAGGCTACATCATTACTTCCTCAGACAAGCATCAACTTTCAGCCACCAGCCAACCGGGTGTATTTGCCTGCGGCGACGTGCAGGACGACCACTACCAGCAAGCCATCACTGCGGCGGGCAGTGGGTGTCAAGCCGCGCTGGATGCGGAACATTATATTGAAGCGCTTGAACTAGAGGTTGACACACCGGTTGCGGTTGCCTCAGCATAATCCATTTTCAAACCCGAACGCCCTGACAAGTCAAATGACTGTCAGGGCGTTTTTTTAGGACCAAGCAAGGTTACAAGCGCCACTGCTCGCCACACACTACGTTTCCTCGGCGTACACTTCATCCATTGCAGAGGTGATGTCTTGCAATTGGTGTACTTGCTCAGAAATTTCTTCTTGCAATCGCCTGGCGCGTCCCGCCGATTCGCCTTTGGTATCCAACACCAATAATTGCGAATACACCGTTCCCAATGCGGAGAGGGTGCGCTCAAGTTGCAATTCGGCTTTTTCCATTGTGTTTTGTAAATTATCAAGATTGGCTAATTGTCGTTCTCGGTCGGCGATTGTTTGCTCGAGTTGGGTGCGCACAGAGGGGTCATCTTCCTGTGCCAATCGTTGGCGCAACTTGGCAATTGTTTTGGGTACACTCATCATATCACGTGCAATTAAACGATTGCCGTAATATTTGTCCACCCTATCGGCCAAACGATGAATCGCTTCTACCCAATCGATCACTTCATCGGTGGTCCGTTTGAGACGGTCACGCAACGTACCTTCTTTGGTTTGGCCCACGGTTTCTTCAATGCGCCGCAGATATTCCAGTGCTTTTTTCGTTTTTTGCCGCAACTCGTCCGATCTAATTTCCCGGGGGCGAAATTCTCGTTCAAAAATAGTCGCCACTGCTTTGGCATTAATGGACGGGTTGCGCATGGTGCTGATACCCAGCACGAGTTCTAGCACCACGCCCAATGCCACAAACACCCACCAAAACGATGGTACGACCACCGTTCCAATGAGTATAAATGCCATATTAACGGCGCTTTCCCAGCGAAAGAAGGCCTCTTGCAATATTGCGTTTCGAGCGCGTTTTTCCAGTTCTCGGCGTGCATCTGACATAGTCGTGTAAAAGTGTGGTTAGCGTTCAACTGTATGTTATTCTTCCGAGAGTCCCAACCGGCGGCGACGTTCTGCTAGTTGGTCATCAAGGCGAGTTTTGTCTAAAACCTCGTCCATTCGGCTGTCAAGCCGGTCGGCGTAAGTTTCTACTTCTGCGTCGGCACGGTCAAGGCGGCTGCGGATGGCGTCGCCCACGCGCGCAATGTCGCTGTCACCAATGCCTTGCAGGTCGTCTAGCGAACGAATGGCTTTGGACGCAATTTCCTTCGTTTTGGCCAGTTCCAGCAGGGCCAGCAGATGTTCCCGTTCTTGCTTGATGGTGGTCAGTTTCGCTTCCAGTTTCAGGCGGGAGTCGGCGAGCTTGTCCGCTTCACGTTTTTGGGTTTCAAACTGCTCTTTGTACTGATTCGCCATATCAATTTTGGAATTATATTTGCTTTGCGCCGCCATTGCCAGGTCTTCCTTACCCGCGCCCAGCAGACGGTCGATGTCGGCATCAAGTTGGTCGGCTTCTGCCTGGAAAATTTTCCACTTGCGTTCCAATGTCTTCACCTGCCCGCGAACGGTAATCAGCGCGTCTTGCAAATCATCCAAATTATCCTCGGCCTGGCGGATGTATTCATCTAACACCGCCACCGAATTGGCTTTCAATGCCTTGTCTACCAGGGCGTGCAAATTGGCAGAAATTAGGGTTTGAACTTTGTTTAACAGCGAGGCCATAAATATTTCTCCTTTGTCTTTACGAGTTACTTAACTTGCGCTTTTACGGTACTATAATTTATTCAGGTTTGTTGGACTTGAACCTGACATCAAGCAGATATTTATGGATTCAGTTGCTTTGCAATCTGTAACCACGCCCACGAACTGTGACCAGGTATTTTGGCTCTGACGGATACGGTTCAATTTTTTGTCGCAAACGGCTGACCAGTTTTTCTATTCGGGCGTCGTCAACTTCTTCGATGTAATCTTCGCCCCAAACCGCTTCCACAATGCGGTATTTGTCGCAAATTTTGTTCATTTGCCCATACAGTAGCAACAGCAGCCGGTATTCCAGATTAGTTAATGTTTCAGTTTCGTGACCATCAACATAAACCTGGCCGGCCTCAATATCTATGGTTATTCCCTGTTGCGGCGCATTATGGAGCAGTTGCTGACGCTGCACAAATTCTTCAAAAAGCCGTCCAAAGATTACTAGCTGGCCCTGGCCGTTGGTTGTTAGAATACCCTCTTTGAGCAACGCTTGTTTCAGAGGCGACGCAAGTTGATTTGTTCGCACAAGGTTCAATAGCGCTTGTTGTTTTTCAACGGTCAGGTTGTTCCAGAGTTTGATACATTCTAATCTGATGTTGGGATTATCGGCCAGATGGGTCAACACAATACGCGCATCGCGGGTTACACCAGCGACCGTGTTACTGGCCAACACCTGACACACTGTTTCTAGCAATCCAGGATGGCCACCGGATTGTTTAGCAATAAAGGCGATGTCTTCTGCGGAAAACTGCACTTCGTTTTCGATGGCAAATTGGCGCACGATTTGCTCGACGTCTTTTCGCTCTAGCGAGTGCAAGTAGTAGGTGTGGTGGGAAAACAGTTCCACAAATTCGGCGATGGCGGGGGCGTTGCGCAAGGTTAACAACGGTGTCCCCACAACAACAATGTACATCAATTGCATGGGGTATTTGTCTCGCAATGCGCGGAGGTTCAGGAACACTCGCGATTCTAGCTCCCGGAAAACTTCATCAAACTCATCAAACAACAGTACCAGTCGCCGGGGCCACTGTTCACACAGAGTAATAATTGCCTGGTTAAAGCTCAGGGCATTCTGAAAATCATCGGTGGGAGCAATGATTTGACGATATGCATCTTCAATTTGGCTGATGACCCGCTCTTCAGCCTGCAAGTTCTTTAACTCAGTGAGGATGCTGCGCAAAACCAACTCATAAAACCCTTGTCCGGTCATTTGGAGTTGCAGGTTGAAGTCAATGTAGATGAAACTGTAATCGTGCTCGTTCAAAACAGGGGAAATTTGAGGTAACAAGCCAGGGTCCCGAAAACGCCGCAGTAAACTTGATTTTCCAATATTACTGATACCTATAATGGCACAGCATTCGTTTTCTACAATACGCTTGGCCAAATATGTCAGATCAGTGGCCCTGGTGAACGTTTGCGTTTCCATAAGTACCATGAAGTTTGCCTCTGCGGGGCTAAGGAGTGTTAAACTGTTGCCATTATACCACAAGAAGATGAGATTATTCAATTGAGCAAAAATGCCTGTGCTGGTTGGTCAATGCCACCTGCAATGTTGAAAATCGGGCTTACGACGGGTACAGTCGCTTGAGTTGAGCCTTAACCTGGCTGTACGTTGGCACACCGGCGATGCCTACTTTCCCCACCGAGAGTGAGGCGCATGCATTGGCAAACTGAGCCGCCTGCATGCGATTGCCGGTATGGCTGTATCGAATGAAAAAGGCAGCGGCAAAAATATCGCCTGCGCCGGTGGGGTCAACTTCTGGTTGCGTTTCAACGGGCACACGAGTGATTTCGCCGTGATGGTAAACGTTGCACCCCTCTGGGCCTAACGTCTCTACCCCAACCTTCACCGAGGTGAGCAAGTGAATCATTGCGTCCCGGTCGCCAAATAAATCGTTGAGGCTCAACACCAGAACATCAATATGCGACAGCCAGGCTTCAAGCTCTGGGTGAGGACGGTAAATTACGTTCATTTGCTCATCGCGCCCGCGCAGCCACCCTTGAATGGTCACCCCCACCAAACTGTGGGGAAACTCAGCGCACATAGCCGGGGACATTTCCTGCCCAATGGGCGCTAGATGCACAATGGGCGCTTTGCGCCACGTAACGGGGACATCGGATAAAGTTAGCGAGCCGCTATTAGCCAACCATTTCTGCTGTCGAGCGCCGTTTTCGTAGATATTCTCAAAAGTGGTGCTATGAGCATGCAACAGCCGTTTAATTTGTACGCCGTCCAGCACATCCAGCGGTGGTATATCTGGTCCCGCGCTGGTAACCATCGCTGTCTGTTGTCCTAATCGCTGCGCTGTCAACGCCGAGTAGCTACTTGTACCCCCCAAAATTGATCCTGTGGGCGTATTGTCTTTGGTAACATTCCCAATAATCAAGTAGTCGGGTTGTTTTTTGTCACTCATCTATGTTTTCCTCGCATAAAATAGCAGTCAGTCATCAGCTTTCAGCGATCAGTTTTACTACTGATAGCCGACCGCTGACGGCTGAAAGCTAAATCTTCATCCGCTGTGGTGTGCCACAGGCACATGAAAACTCCTCGTATAAAATAGTTTGCGCTACCCCAACGTGTCCGAGAGATTTTAGACCAATTTTCTGGATTTTCAAATTATGCACCTTAACTGATTTTTCTATTAACCTGAACTTGAAAATAGCACACAGATGAAACGGATTTTTAAAATTTTGCGGTGAAAATCTGTGCAAGCTGTGGTATCCGTGTAGGTGCGTTTCACTTTTTAGGCGAATATCCGAATCCAGCATCCTGAGTAGGCTTGAACGGAG
>CAYPUV010000117.1:0-12101 GCA_964413895.1 uncultured Anaerolineaceae bacterium | reverse complement strand
TGTCGGTGGGGCTACAACAACTTTGGGGACAGGATGTCTCTCTGGTAGACTTAACATCAAAAAATAGCCACTGTGCATTGATGTTGGGAATACAGCCGCAGCAAACCCTGGCCCAATTCGCACAGCCAAAAGATACACCGCTCAACGCAACTCGCCTAAAACCGTTGTTGCTCAAACACAAAACAGGCGTAACATTGCTGCCGGCCCCCGTTTATGCTCACGATACCGCAAAAATCACCGGGGCAATGATTGAGCAAGTTTGCAAATACCTGAAATCAGCGTATCCATTTGTCGTCATTGATGCTGGCAGCAATATGAATGACACTACTCACACCGCCTTAGACCGCAGCCAGGTGATTCTGCTGGTACTCAGTCCAGAAAAGGCAGCGGTAGAAGCCGCTGCGAATGCGCTGCAACTTTTTGAACGTCTTAATTATGACTCAAACCGAATTTGGCCGGTGCTTAATCAAACATTTGCCAGCGCCCAACTTCCCCAACAAACCATTGAAAATACGCTCGGTCGCAAAATCGAATACAGCATCCCCTTCGATCCGGTGGGGTTTGTGGAAGCCATCAACTCTGGTGTGCCTGTTGTGCAAGCGAATCCGCTTTCAGAAGCGAGCATCGCCATTGCAAAACTGGCCTACGCCCTGAGTCCAGAGGCGCTCAAAAAAGAGCCACCAGGTGAAGCGTCTGCTTTGCTCGCAGAGGTGAGAAAACAACTCGATCTCGGCATCACCCTCCCCGAAAACTGATGGCTTCCGGGGCAGTTCCCCATTGATGGAGATGACGCCAAAGTACATTCGCAGGTGAACCTGATGACGCAAACTCACATTTTGGTTGTTGATGATAATCCTACCTCTACCCAGATGATGACTATTCTGTTAAATCGAGAAGGGTATCGCGTAACAGCCAAGAATGATCCATTTGAAACCCTGAAATGGTTGCGCAACCCGGCAAATCGCCCCGATTTACTTATTTCAGACCTGAATATGCCCGGTATGAGCGGGCACGACCTTGTGCGACACATTAAAAAAGACCCTGCCCTAACCCATCTTCCGATTATCATGCTCACTGCACAAAGCGATATGGCTCAAAAGGTATCCGGGTTTGAGGCCGGGGTGGACGATTACTTGATTAAGCCGGTGAATAGCACCGAGCTGCTACTACGGATCAAGGCCCTGTTGTCGCGGGCGCAAGTGGCGTCAGATGCCAGTGCGCCCATGGAAGGCGAAGTCATCACCGTGTTCAGTTTGCGTGGGGGGGTGGGCACAACATCGCTGGCGGTGAACCTGTCCGTGGCGCTAACAATGCTCTGGCAAATGCCGCGCCTGCCGCTGGTTGATTTAGCCCTAAAAAATGGGCACTGTGCCCTAATGCTCAACATAAAGCCCAGGAACACGATCATCCAGGTTGCAGAAAGAAATGAACAAGACCTGGACATTGACTTGCTTGAAGCGTTGCTGTTGAAGCATAAGTCTGGCGTGGCCCTGCTACCGGCCCCCCGCTCGCCTGTTGAAGCCGAATTGGTAACGCCGCGGACTATTGACCAGGTTATCCCCTACTTAAGGCTAGAATATCCATTTGTGGTGGTAGACGCCGGCAGCGACCTGAGCGAGATTGCTCTCACGGCATTTGACCACAGCAGTCACATCGTAATCCCTGTCGCGCCAGACCTGGCCTCACTCAAGGCCGCCGCCGATGCACTGCACGTGTTTAAGCAACTTGACTACAATAAAGACCATATTTTCCCGGTGTTCAACAATATATTCCCACGCAGCACGTTGACTCTACGGGATGTTGAGACAGCATTAGGGCGTAAAGGAATTGCCAGCCTGCCCTTTGCCCAGGAAACAATTGTAGAAGCAATCAACACTGGCACTCCCTTTGTTGTCAGTCGCCCCGCTTTGCCGATTAGCAAAGCAATTGCCAAATTGGCATACACATTCAGTCCCCAAGAACTGAAGGACCACCCACCTCAACCCCTCTCACCACTGCTTACCCAATTACAAGCAAAACGATAAACACGCCCTAGGGCGTGTTTATGTTTGGCGAATTCGCACGCTTCGATACGCCTGACGGCTACTCAGCATGCGAATTCTACCGGAAAACGCCCCTTCGATATGCCCTTTCAGGGCTACTCAGGATGCGTTTTCCGCAAAAACAGAAACATCAACACAGCCTAAACAACACAGTTCAATACAGGTTTGACACCCTAACCCCGTGTTTTTCATTCTGATTGCATAAATATTCCCAGCAATGTTCGTGCGAGTTGACGAAATTGGCCTTTCGGAGTAAGCTTGTGGTATTCATTGTTGCCTTCAATTACACAGTCAGGCGTTTGGTCCTGACAAAGGCTCTCTGTCGGGCAAAACTCCGCCACTTGTAAACAAGCAAATACCTGGTTTAGCCTCACTATGGCTAAACCAGTCAAATCAATGATGATCGAGGAGGTAAACCACAACTAATGTCTTTTTCGCTACCTGACACAATTTACCAGATTTTAACACCAGAGGGCAAGCTTATCGATGCCCCGCCGGACCTGCCCTCAGAACGATTGTTGGAACTCTACCGTTGGATGGTTTTGGGCCGGGTATTCTCTAACCGCATGGTTGCCCTGCAACGGCAAGGACGGATGGGGACGTTTGCTCCGCTCAATGGACAGGAGGCCGCCAGCGTGGGGTTGGCAGCACCGCTACTGCCAGATGACTGGCTCGTTGCCTCCTATCGAGAGGCAACGGCGTTTATGATGAAGGGGGCTGCCATTACCTCTATCATGGAACAATGGGGCGGCTACCTCCCCGACAACTACTCGCTTGAGACGAACTGCATGCCAATTCAGGTGGTGTTGGCCAGCCAAATGCACCACGCCGTGGGTGTGGCTATGGCACTGCAATACAAAAAGAAACCGAATGCGGTTGTGGGTGTTTGTGGCGACGGGGCAACCTCGGAAGGCGATTTTAACGAAGCATTGAACTTCGCCGGGGCGTTTCATGCGCCGCTGGTGACGGTAGTGCAAAACAACGGGTGGGCCATTTCTGTGCCACGCCAGAAGCAAACCGCAGCCAAATTTATTGCCCATCGCGGGGCAGGTTTTGGCATGCCCGGCTACGTGGTCGATGGCAACGATATTCTAGCCGTTTACAAAATAGTATCAGCGTGCGTGGAGCGCGCCAGAGCAGGCGAAGGCCCATCGCTGATTGAACTAATTACTTACCGCATGGGTGCACACACCACTGCGGATGACCCCACCAAGTACCGTCCCCCCAAAGACCTGGAAATCTGGAAAGAAAAAGACCCCATTACCCGCTTCCAACTTTATCTGCGTGAAATTGGCCTGCTAAACCAGGAAAAAGAAGAAGCCATTGAAGCTGACGTGCGCGCCGAAATTCAAACCGCCGTCGATACCTATGAAACTGAACGCCCTGCACAACAGGCCTCCCGGTATTTTGACATGGTTTTCAACGAAACGCCACCACAGTTACAGCGTCAACACGATGAATTGATGCAGTTTTTGAACAGGGAGTAATGACAATGCCAAAGTGGACAATGGTTCAAGCAATTAATAATGCGCTTGCAATAAAACTAGAGCAAGACCCGGACGTGTTAATTTTTGGTGAAGACGTTGGCAAAAATGGCGGTGTGTTTCGAGTAACCGACGGCTTACAAGCCCGGTTTGGCGAAAACCGCGTGTTCGATACCCCCCTGGCCGAGTCGGCCATTATTGGGGCGGCGGTGGGCATGGCAACCTACGGCCTGCGCCCCATCCCAGAACTGCAATTTGCCGGTTTTAGCTACCTTGCTTTCCATCAAATTGTGGCCCAGGCTGCTCGTTTGTACTTCCGCAGCGGCGGAGCCATAAAAATGAGCATGGTAATCCGCGCCCCGTTTGGGGGGGGCGTGCGCACCCCAGAACTCCACGCCGACAGCGTAGAGGCCCTATATATGCACGCCCAGGGATTGAAAGTCATCATTCCCTCTACACCCTACGACGCCAAAGGTCTGCTCATTTCCGCCATCGAAGACCCCGACCCCGTCTTCTTTTTAGAACATATGAAACTCTACCGCTCGTTCCGCCAGGAAGTACCGGAAGAACATTACACCATCCCCATTGGTAAAGCGACCGTGGTCCGGGAGGGCTTTGATATTAGCGTGATTGCTTACGGGGCAATGGTGCAGGCAGCGGTGCAGGCAGCCCAAATGATTGAAGAAAAAACGGGCGCCTCGGTTGAAGTGGTTGACTTGCGCACCATCGCGCCGCTGGATGAAGAAACCATCGCCGTCTCGGTGAACAAAACCGGACGTGCTGTGGTCGTGCACGAAGCGCCGCGCGTGGGTGGCGTGGCTGCCGAAGTAATCGCCGTCATTAATGAGCGTTGCCTGTACTCGCTGCTTAAACCGGTAGCGCGCATCACCGCTCCCGATGGCCCCTACCCTTTCACCGCCATTGAAGATGACCTTCTACCGTCGCCGCAACGCATTGCCGCAGCCATTGAAACAACATTAGAGCCGTAAAAAAGCCGGCCACTATTTCAGCGTGACGAGTGAACCCGACACCTATTTTCAGGAGAAAAGAATGTTTGAATTTAAACTGCCAGATGTTGGCGAAGGAATCTTTGAAGCAGAAATATTGGATTGGCTGGTGAAAGAGGGAGATACCGTGGCAATGGACCAGCCAATACTGGAAATTCAGACCGACAAAGCCGTAGTAGAAATTCCCTCCCCCATTGATGGCGTGGTCAAAAAGATAATCGCCCAGCCGGGCACAATGGCCAATGTGGGCGATTTGCTGGTGGCCATTGAACCTGGCGGCAACGCTGCCGTTGCGCCGACCAAAACATCAGCGCCGGCAAAATCACCGCCCGTGCCGGCTCCCAGAACAATCCCCGCCCCTGAACCGACCCTCAGCGCTGCCCCCGCAGCGCCGGCAAAAATCGGCGTCGCCGGGCCGGGCAAGCGAGTGCTGGCCGCACCTGCCGTGCGCAAGTTGGCGCTAGAAATGGGCATTGACTTGGCCCAAGTTCCGGGAACGGGACCGGCCGGGCGCATACGCCTCTCTGACCTGAAACAATTTGCCGCACAACCGAAACCTCCTGTGGCACCGCCCCCCTCCGCAGCGGTTGCAGCAGTAGTGCCGTCCGTCCCCCCGGCAGCCCCACCGCTGCAAACGCTGCCCCCACCTGTCGTTGTGCCCGCTGTCACCACCGCCGAAGAAATCATCGCAGAGGAGCCGTTGCGCGGCTTGCGCCGCCGCATTGCCGAACGCATGGAAATGTCGTTGCGCGTGCCGCACGTTTCCACCTTCCGCGAGATTGAAGTTGCCAGATTGGTGGCGCTCCGCAAAAACCTGAAGCCCGAAGCTGAACAGCGAAATATCTCACTGACCTACATGCCGTTTTTCATCAAAGCGATAACCGTCGCCCTAAAAGAATTTCCCTATTTTAACGCCACCCTGGACATGGATAACCAGAAAATTTTGCTACGCCGCTACTACCATATCGGCGTAGCCACAGCCATTGACGATGGACTGGTTGTGCCGGTTATCCACCACGCCGACCGGATGACTATCCTGGAAATTGCCTCCGAACTGACGCGCCTGCGCCTGCTTGCAGAGCGCCGGAAATTAGCACCCAACGAATTGACGGGTAGCACGTTTTCTATCACCAACTACGGCAGCTTCAACGGGTGGATGGGCACGCCGATTATCAATCCACCAGAAGTAGCAATTATGGGTGTGGGTCGTATCCAAGATAAGCCGGTCGCTGTGGATGGAGATGTTGTTGTGCGCCCCGTCTTGCCGGTTTCCCTGAGCTTTGACCATCGTTTAATTGATGGCGCCGCCGGCGAGCAATTTATGGAACGAATGAAGGCCCTGTTGAGCAATCCAGACTTACTTTTGCTGGAGTTGAGATAATGGTTGTGGGAGACTTGGCTGTTAGTGTGGATGTTGTTGTGCTGGGCGCGGGGCCGGGCGGCTATGTGTCGGCCATTCGAGCCGCGCAGCTTGGCAAAGACGTGGTAATTGTTGACCCCGGCCCGGTGGGAGGGGTGTGTTTGAATTACGGGTGCATCCCCACCAAATCGCTGCTCACCGCCGCCGACCGCGCCTGGAAGGCGAAAAACTCTGCCGCAATAGGCGTCGAGGTGGCGCATGTTTCCGTCAATTTGCCGCAAATGCAAACCTGGACCGATGGCGTAGTAGGCCGGTTGGTTAAAGGTGTGCATCAACTTTTGGAAAAGAACGGCGTGGAAATTGTTTCCGGCAAGGGCTGGTTTTTGGATAAAAATGAGGTGCGCGTGGAAGGAAAATACGGGGCCAAACGCTACGCCTTTGAACAATGTGTCGTCGCCGTGGGAGGACATTCCGCGCCACTGCCGGGCCTGCCCTTCGATGGCGAACGGGTGTTAACGCCCCAGCAGGCCTATCGGGTGCAGCAATTGCCAGATAACGTGGCTATCATCGGCGTGGACTATATTGCGGTTGAGTTGGCAACCTTCTTTGGCAAGCTGGGGGTGCCGGTACGCTTGCTGCTGCCCAACGCCACGCCGATGTTGCCTGCTTTCGACCCCTCTGTAGGACGGCATCTCAGAACAAATTTAAAAAAATTGGGGGTGTGCATTGAAGCAAAAATCACTGACCCCGTGGAGGCCGTGCAAGATGCTGCACTGGTTGTGGTTTCAAATGGCATTATGCCCAACACAACTGACCTGCATTTGGATGCAGTGAAAATCGCCACCGATGAAACAGGCTTTATCGCGGTGGATGACCACATGCGAACCAGCAACCCCAATATTTTTGCCGTGGGCGATGTAACCGGCCTATCAACAATGGCCAACGAAGCGATGAAACAGGCAAAAGTGGCTGCTGCAACACTGGCCGGGAAAACAACACAATATGCTCCGCAAGCCGTGCCCAAAGTTGCGTGGACGGAACCGGAGATCGCTGCGGTGGGGCTGACGGCTGCGGAAGCAGAAGCAGCCGGGTACACGGTTGACGCCGGGCATTTCCCTATGGCGGCCAACGGTCGCGCGCTGATGTTGAACGGCGGAACAGGGTTTGTATCCACCGTCGCCGAGCAAAAGAGCGGGGTGCTGCTGGGGGTAACGATGATGGGGCCGCACGCCGCCGAGCTGATCGGCGAAGCTGCGTTGGCGTTGGAAATGGGGGCTACCCTCACCGACCTGGCGGAGACGCTCCATCTTCACCCCAGCGTGAGTGAGCCACTGCAAGAATCGGCGGAAGATGCGTTAGGGGTGGTCGTGCACATTTTGCACAAAAAATAACATCACCAGAGCATTTGCTGTTAATGGCTTGTGCAGTATAATGTGTCGCATTGATGGTAGGATGCAAAACGTGGAACGTAAGGCTTCAATGGCGAAGTCATCACGTTTCACGTTTTGCTTTTCAGCCTGCTGTCTTCACGAAAATGAGCGATTTTCTCGTTTACTGCTGCCAGTGAGAAAGACAATGTCCCCCCAACCTCTTTTCCCAACAAACCGCATCCCCCTGCCCTGGCAAATTGGGCTGGCCACCCTCAGCCGCATGTTTCTGAACACAGCCCGTCGCTTTGCCTACCCATTTGCTTCTGTGTTGAGCAAAGGATTGGGCGTGCCGCTGGAAGCAGTCAGTGTTGTGATTGCTGCGATGCAGGGCGTGAATGTATTGGGTGGGTTGGTCGGCCCGCTGGGCGATCGCTGGGGCTACCGCACAATGATCCTGGCAGGGTTAGGTTTTTTGACCGTGGGGATGTTCATCGGAGGCTTTTGGCCCGTTTATGCTGCCGTGCTGGCGGGGATTGTGCTGGCCAGTTTGGGCAAAAGTGTTTTTGATCCTGCCTTGCAAGCCTATGTTGGACAGCAGGTTCCCTATCAGCGGCGTGGTCTGGCAATTGGCATTATTGAGTTGAGCTGGGCCGGCAGTACACTCATCGGCATTCCAATTATTTCGCTGCTCATTAATTGGACAGACTGGCACGCGCCGTTCTGGGCATTGGGATGGGCAGGGTTGGCTTCGTTAATTGTGCTGGCCATGATCATCCCCGCAAACCAAAAATCAAACCCGTCATCGGCGCCGTCGCTGCGCTACCGAACCGCATGGCGTGATCTATTGAACAGCCGGGGCGCGTTGGGTGCGTTGGGGTTCGCGTTTTTCGCCAGTCTGGCAAATGATAATCTGTTTGTAACGTATGGCGTGTGGCTAGAACAACGCTTTGGGCTGGGTGTGGTGGCGTTGGGAATGGCAACTGCCGTGATTGGTACCGCAGAACTGCTGGGCGAGGGGCTGACGGCCGCTATTTCGGATCGCCTGGGGTTGAAGCGAGCACTGTTTGGCGGGTTGATACTTTCTACATTGAGCTATGCCCTGTTGTCATTTTTAGGCAACACCCTCCCCCTGGCGCTGGGTGGATTGTTTTTGGTTTTCATCTCGTTTGAATTCACCTACGTCACATCCATTTCCGTGTTCACCGAAATCATGCCAAACACCCGCAGCACAATGATGGCTGGCGTTCAAGCCGTGGCCGGGATGGGGCGGGTGGCTGGAACGCTGGTCGGCGGCGCAATCTGGCTTTCGGTGGGGGCGCACGGCGTGGGTCTGGTGTCGGCAACGGTCAGCGGGGTTGCACTGGTCGCATTGGGGTGGGGATTATATCGTCAATAGTGCCTTTGTCTAACCAAAAACGACATGGCATAATAACAATGTTTTTCGTTATTTAGTTGCTTTTTTCAGCTATGAAAGAGGTACAGAAATGCCTGAAACAACTCCATCGTTTCACAAACAACACAGCCTGGCTGTATTAACCAGTGGCGGCGACGCGCAAGGAATGAATGCCACCGTGCGTGCCGTGGTACGCACCGCCCTGAACCAGGGCGTTAACATTTATGCCATTAGAGAAGGGTATCAAGGGATGGTAAGCGGTGAGGACCGCATTGTGCCAATGGCGTGGGACTCCGTGGGAGGAATTTTGCAACAGGGTGGCACAATCATCGGAACCGCCCGTTGCGCAGAGTTCCGCACGCACGAAGGACGCCGGTCGGCAGCGTATAACTTGCTGCAACACAACATCGATAATTTGATCATCATCGGCGGGGACGGCAGTTTAACGGGGGCCAATATTTTTCGGCAAGAATGGCCTACGCTACTGGCGGAATTGGTAGCGCAAGAGTTAATCACTCAAAAAATCGCCGACGAACACCCAAACTTGACAATTGTTGGTCTGGTGGGGTCCATTGACAACGACATGTTCGGCACAGATATGACCATCGGGGCCGATACGGCCTTGCACCGCATTACCGAGGCCGTGGACGCCATCAGCAGCACTGCCGCCAGTCATCAGCGCACCTTTGTGGTAGAAGTTATGGGACGCAACTGTGGGTATTTGGCCTTGATGGGTGCGTTAGCCACCGGCGCCGACTGGGTTTTAATTCCAGAAAGTCCCCCCAATGTTGATCATTGGGAAGATAAAATGTGCGAAGTGCTGCGTCACGGACGTCAAACAGGCAAGCGTGACAGCATTGTCATTGTGGCCGAAGGGGCCAGAGACCGCTTTGGCAAGCCTATCACCGGCGATTACGTGAAACAAGTGCTGGAGCAACAACTTGACGAAGAAGTACGCATTACAGTGTTGGGCCATGTTCAGCGTGGGGGGGCGCCAAGCGTGTATGATCGCACAATGAGTACTCAGTTGGGGTACGCTGCGGTAGAAGAAGTGTTAAATGCTCCACCAGGCCAGGAACCTTACCTCATTGGGATGCGCGATAATCGCATCACGCGCACCCCGTTGATGAAATGCGTGTCTCGCACCCATGCTGTCGCCGATGCGATTGCTGCCCACAACTTCGATACTGCGATTGATTTGCGCGGCGGCGGATTCAGAGAAGCATTCAACACCTTACGCACAATGGTACGCGCGCTACCCCACGACCCCAAACCCGGCCAGAAACGACATCGCTTTGCCGTGCTCAACGCGGGCGCACCGGCGGCGGGGATGAATACCGCCGTCCGGGTGGCTGTGCGGTTGGGGTTGGACAAAGGGCATCTGATGCTGGGGGTGCGCAATGGCGTGCATGGTTTAATCACCGGTCAAATAGAAGAAATGAACTGGATGAGCGTTGCGGGGTGGGCATCACGCGGCGGCTCCGAACTGGGAACGAACCGCACCGTACCCCACGGCAGCGATTTTTACGCCATTGCCCGCACCATTGAAGAACACAACATTGAAGGTTTGTTAATTATTGGCGGCTGGACCGGGTACGAAACCGCCTATCGACTGTACCGCGAACGCCTCAACTTTCCCACTTTCAACATCCCCATTATTTGTATCCCCGCTTCTATTGACAACAACCTGCCGGGATCAGAATTGAGCGTCGGTGCAGATACGGCCCTCAATAATATTGTCGAGGCGGTGGACAAAATCAAACAGTCGGCGGTGGCATCGCGGCGATGTTTTGTGGTAGAGGTGATGGGACATCATTGCGGCTATCTGGCGCTGATTAGTGGCATCGCAACCGGCGCGGAGCGCGTATATTTACCGGAAGAAGGAATTACCCTCCACGACCTGGAACTAGATTTGAAAAATCTGCAAGATGGCTTCAGAAAAGGTAAGCGCCTGGGTCTGATGATCCGCAGCGAAAATGCCAATCCCATTTACACCACCAACTTTATCGAATCACTTTTTGAAGAAGAAGGGGGCGACCTGTTTGAAACCCGCCACGCAATATTAGGCCATTTGCAACAAGGCGGCAACCCTTCCCCGTTTGACCGGATTTTAGCTACGCGCCTGGCCACCAAATGTGTTGAATTTTTGATTGATGAAGTTGGCAACGCTCAGCCAGCGGGGAGCTTCATTGGCATGCAAGAAGGACACATCAAATTCAATTCACTAGAAGATATGCCCCGCATGATAGACAGAGAACGCCAACGCCCAAAAGAGCAGTGGTGGATGGCGTTGCGCCCGATTGCTCGTGTCCTGGCGCAGGCATGCCCACAAAACAAGTGTTAAATTGCCAACATGACAGAAAAAAGGCGCTCCAGTGAGTGGCCTTTTTATTCTCAAGGTGGTAATCCGATGCAAACACTCAAAAAACATCCTGCACTGGCGTTATTCATCATCGCCCCCGTCTTCGGTGAATTGTTCTCCGGCTCTTCGCCACTGAATGAATTCATCAACCCCATCGTCTTCCTCATTCTGGCAATGCTCTACGGCTGCGGCGCAATCATTGCCCGTGAACTGGTCATCCGCTGGGAAAAAGGTTGGCCCAGCCTGCTGCTGCTTGGATTTGCCTACGGCATCTACGAAGAAGGGCTAATGGTGCGCTCCTTCTTTGACCCCAACTGGGTAGACCTCGGCAACCTGGGTGTTTATGGCCGTGTGGCAGGTGTCAACTGGGTGTGGGCCGAACATCTGACAATTTACCACGCCCTGATCAGCATTGCTGCCAGCGTCGCCTTCACCGAAATGCTCTATCCCAAGCGCCAGACCGAATCCTGGGTCACCAGCCGAAAATGGTGGCTTGCCAATTGGGTCGTACTCCTGCTCACCTTGCCGCTTGGCAAATTGATGGCACCCTACAACGCCCCCGATGGCTGGGTCCTGCTGACCTGGCTGTCTATCTTCGGATTGATGGGACTGGCCCGCCTCGTTCCAGGACAATTCCTGCCTCCGCGCGCACGGCAGGCCCCCCCTCCACGTCGTTTCTTCCTGACCGGATTTATCGGTATGTTCATCCAATTCTTTATCATCTACAGCGGTTCGGACAACGAGGCTTATCCCTTTCCCGTTGCGATGCTGCTGCTGATAAGCTATGATCTATTCATCCTGTGGCTTGTTCTGCGCTGGAATGGCAACGGCATCGCATGGGATGACCGGCACCGCATGGCGCTGATCAACGGCGGATTGAGTTTTTTCCTCGTCTTCGGCCCGCTGACGACCAACGGGCAATATCCCATTATGTATTTCAGCAACCCTGTTTTTCTGTTCTTGCTTTGGTTGGCCTACCGTAAAATCAAGAAACATGTCGCAAGCAACACCCTTACGATTCCCAGCCTGTAAAGCCCACGAACTTCAGTCGTGGGATATAATAAGGGCTTCCCTTTCCAGTCT
>CAYPUV010000116.1:0-12351 GCA_964413895.1 uncultured Anaerolineaceae bacterium | reverse complement strand
GGCTAGCATATTGTCCACGAGCGCTGTGTCGGTGTGTGGGGGTGTGAGCGCATCACAGAGCGTGTGGGTGTATTTCAGGGGAATAGGGGGGGAGGGAGGGAGGGTGGGCGCGATGGGGTGGGGGGCAAACCCAAGTTCATCGAAAAAAACAACCGCCGGGCTTTTGTCAAGCGGCTGCATTTGGGCGCGAATTTGGGCACACCGGGCGGCATTCGGGGCGGTGACGGTGGCGGTGAGTAGCGCAAACGCGGGGTCGTCGGCGATCAGGTCGGGGGTGTCGGCGGTAGAAAGTTGCGAACCAGAGCAATCGGCGGTGGGATACCACGCCACGCGCAGGCGGGCGGCTTTGGCGTGGGGGTCGTTTTTAAAAACATAGCCGGACAGCAAATATTCTGTGCGGCTGATAACGGGGACGGCTTGCACAATCGCTTTGGTGGATGTGCTGCCATCGCTGCCGACGGCGGCGGCCCATGCGCCGGAAAACACAGTCGATTGAGTGAGGGTGAAGACGGTGGTGCCGGGTTTGGGCGTCCAATGGGAAGGCGCGCCGCTTTCAAAACCGGGGTCAGTGAGCAGGTTGGGGGGTGGGGTTTGCGCCTGCGTCATTTGCAACACGATCAATATCCCCAGCACAGCCAACCACAGCACAATTGTGACGCGCAAAAACGTTTTGCGGGGTAATGATGCCGACGGTTTCATTGTTAATTATCTATTATGGTCCCCAACTGATGCGTTCGTTGGTCCAATCGTACTCGCCACTGCCCCAGGAGTTGGGTGGCAGATCGAATAATTTGACGGCGTTTCCACCAGCGGCGGGGACTGCCCAGACGGCCCAGGCGCCGCTCCGGTCGGACACGAAGGCTACCGATTTACCGTCGGGGGAGAATGTGCCCAAGCCTTCGTTGGACGCCGGAGCATTGGTGAGATTAACGGGGCCACCGCCTACGGTGGAAAGGAATACTTCCCAATCGCCGGTCTCGCGGGCGTGGTAAAGGATTAAGTTGCCCTGGGCGTCGGTGGGGGTGGCGCTGGTGCCATCAATGCCAGGTAGTTTGGCCGGTGTCTCGCCATTGCTATTTTTCTTGTTCGCCCACGACCCTACAATGTACACGCCGCACGAATTCCCGCCGGACCAGGTATTACATCCCCGGTAGGCAATACGATCATCACCCGTCCACACCGGACTTGCGCCGAAAATCTCGCCGATCTGCCCGGCGGGAACCAAAATATCAAAGACGGCGACATCGTGGCATTTTTGATCGGTCTCTTCTTGTGGGGGACGCAACCCGCATTGCACAAACAGGTAGGGGTGGTTGTTGCCATCGGCGCCAATTGCCAGGTTGGGGTTGTCGTACACCAGCCGGTCGCCTTGAGGGTTGTAAAACGGGTGGGAATCGGTGGGTGAGCCGCTGACAGCTTTATCAAAATTACCGCTGGCAGCATCCACTTCCCAAACGTTGTCGCGCCCTCCTCCATCACCATTTACCAGCAATTTCGCACCGTCGCCACGGAATGTAGGCTGGCGGGCATTCGGCAGTTTCGTCACCGGTTTTCCTGTGGCAATATCATACACGGAAACATCATAATGCCCGGTTCCCCAGTTCATTATTGGCACGGCGATTTTGCCGCTGAGTTTGGGTGCTGCCGGCGTGGGCGGTGGTGCGGGAGTAGGGGTGGCCGGAACGCGGGTTGGTCTGGGGGTCGGCGGTGGCGGAGTGTTGGTGGGCACAGGCGTACTGGTAGCTGTTGGGGTGCTGGTGGCGGGGGGGACCGGCGTATTGGTGGGTTTAGAGGCGGCCTTGGTACCAACCGACTCGGCTGTTTCCACCGCATATTCAATTGCGGTTGCGGTGAGGCGCGCCTGGATTGTGCTCTCAAGGTTGGGCGTTACGGTCGGTGTGGCGGTGGGCGCTGGCGCCGTGGTTGCGGTCGGCGGGACGGGGGTTGCGGTCGGCTCAGATTGCAGTGCCAGTGCCTGAGCGGTTGCTGTTTCTGCCAGATGTTCGCGCGTTATGGCTACTGTTGTGGATGCGGGGTTTTCTGTACCGCGTTGTAGGCTGACAAAGAGCAAGATTGCCAGCACCAATATGATTAGTCCGGCGGTTGCGATGCCTCCCCAAACGAGAAGGGGGGAGGCGGTTGTTCGATGCTGTGGTGTTAGCGTCACCGCAGGTGTTCCCTGCTGCACTGCGTTTGCAGAGGCACTGCCTGGCGGGGGAGTATTGGATCGCGGCGGTAGGGGGGTGAAAGAGCCGTCCGTAGGCAGCAATTCTTGCACTTTTGGCGTGGGGGCGATGGTGGTTACCGGGTTTTTGATGAGTGTATCTTGAGCGCTCAAGCCAACTGCGTTTCTGAGTGCAGATGCAAACTCAGTGCCAGATTGAAAGCGATCATCGGGATTTTTGCTCAAAGCTTTTAAGATGACCCGTTCTACCGGTTCAGGGAGGTTGGGGTTGATGGAACGCGGCAGCGGCAAGGGATCGCTGATATGTTTCATAATCACAGCAAAGGGGGTATCGGCATCGAAAGGGACGCGGCCAGTTGCCATTTCATACAGCACCACACCCAGCGAGTAAATATCACTGCGGGCGTCGCCGCGCTCGCCCTGCCCTTGTTCCGGCGACATATATGTCGGTGTGCCAGATAGTGCACCGGTGAGCGTATATTGGGTGGCGCCCACAATTTTGGCAATGCCAAAATCCAAAATTAAAACCTGACCCTCTTTGTTGAGAATGAAGTTAGCCGGTTTTAAATCTCGGTGAACCATCCCATGCTGGTGCGCGTAATCAATCGCTTCGCACAGAGCCACCATAACGCGGGTTGTCTCTTCCAGCGAGAAAAGCTGCCCCTGTTGACTGCGTTCGTAGAGTTCTGCTTTGAGCGTGGGTCCGTCAACAAACTCCATTGCCATATAATAGAGATTGTCTTGCACATCAAAATCAAACACCTGCACAATGTTTGGATGACGCAAGTTGGCGACAGCACGGGCTTCGCGCTCAAATCGGCCAATGAAGTCCGGATCTTCGGCCAGATAACTGTGCAGCACCTTTATGGCCACGTAGCGATCTAGCCCGGGTTGGTAGGCCTTGTAAACCTCGGCCATGCCCCCACGACCCAAACGGGCAACAATACGATATTTTCCAACGGTTTGACCAATTAAATCGGGCATAAATCACTTTGGATGGGGTTAGATTATAGCCAGATTATAACACTGCCACCTCATTACGTCAATGTGAAAATTGTCGCGCGGGCATTTGGCATTCTGTCGGACATCCGCTATAATTCAAAATGTGAATTTTAACTTATGGCACAAGCAAACGAAGAACATACACTATCAATTTTAGAGAACATCGAACGCAACCCTGAAATCACCCAAGCCGATTTGGCGGCGCAGTTGGGCATTGCCGTGGGGAGTGTGAATTGGTACATCAAGCGGATGGTGAAAAAGGGCTGGGTGAAAGTCTCGCGGATGCAACGGCGGCGATTGCGATACCTGCTCACGCCGCAGGGCATTGCCGAAAAAAGCCGCTTGACCGCTTCATTTTTGCAGGCATCGCTCAAATGGTATCGGCTCACCCGCGAAGACACCAAACGGTTTCTGCACGATGTGCGCCGCGCCGGATTCGACACCGTGTGCATCGAGGGCGACGGCGATTTGGCGGAAATTGTGTACCTGACGTGTCTGGAAGCAGGCGTGTCGGTGCTACCGGAAATCAACCCGGCGTTTCCTGTTTTTCGGATTGTAGATTTGCACACCCGGCTGGAAATGCCATCTACACAGGAGGCGGAATGAGCGACGAAACACCATCCATTCGCATTCATGCGACAGCAGAAGTGCATCCGACGGCGGAGATTGGGGCGGGGACATCCATTTGGAACCAGTGCCAAGTGCGAGAGAACGCCGTTATCGGCGCGAATTGCATTTTGGGCAAAGACAGTTATGTGGATTTTGGGGTGCACATCGGCGATAATGTGAAAATCCAGAATGGGGCGCTGGTGTATCACGGCACAACGCTGGAGAGCGGGGTGTTTGTGGGACCGGGCGCGATTTTCACCAATGACAAATTGCCGCGCGCCATCAATCCCGACGATTCCCTGAAAAGTAATGACGATTGGGAAGTGGGCGAAACGATCGTGCGTTACGGGGCATCCATCGGCGCGGGGGCGGTGATCCTTCCCGGCGTGACGGTAGGACGGTTCGCACTGGTGGGCGCGGGAGCAGTGGTGACGAAAGACGTGCCTGACCACGGGCTGGCGCTGGGCAACCCAGCGCGTTTGGCGGGCTATGTGTGCACATGTGCTACCAAACTTGTGGCGGATGAAACCGGGGCGCATGTGTGCCCTCAGTGCGGTGAAAGTTACCAATTCTAATTTTTGAAAAACTCAGCAGGAAGCGAAAATGATACCTATTTCAAAGCCGTTCATCGGCGAGGAAGAAAAAGCGGGTGTGTTGGAAGTTCTTGGATCGGGGATGCTGGCACAAGGCAAAAAAGTCGCCGCGCTGGAAGCGGCATTCGCCGCGGTGTGCGACACCAAACACGCCATTGCGACTAGTTCCGGCACCACGGCACTTCATTTGGCGCTACTGGCACACGGCATCGGTGCAGGCGATGAAGTCATCACCCCCCCATTCACCTTCATTGCCACCGCCAGCAGCATCCTGTTCACCGGCGCAAAGCCGGTATTTGTTGATGTGGATGCCGACACCTTCAACCTGAATCCGGCGCTCATCGAGCAAGCCATCACCCCACGCACCAGAGCCATTCTGCCAGTGCACCTGTATGGGCAAATGTGCGATATGGATGCTATCGGGTGCATTGCCGATAAACACGGCTTGGCAGTCATCGAAGACGCGGCGCAAGCCGTCGGCGCGACCCGGCGCGGCAAAAAAGCAGGCAGTTTCGGCACGGGGTGTTTCAGTCTGTACGCCACCAAAAATATTATGTCCGCCGAAGGGGGGATGGTGACAACCGATGATGACGCCATCGCCGAAAAAGTGCGATTGTTGCGCAATCACGGGATGAAACGCCGCTATTATCACGATATACTCGGTTACAATTTTCGGATGACCGACCTGCACGCCGCCATCGGACTGGCGCAGGTCAACCGGCTGGATGATTTTACCGCCCAACGCCGCGCCAACGCCGAATATCTGTCCGCGCATATCAAAACTGCCATCACCCCGAAAGTGATGCCGGGCAACGCGCACGTATGGCATCAATATACCATCCGCGTAGACGGCAAAAACCGCGCCGCCGCCGCCAAACAATTGAACGATGCCGGCATCGGCACGGGTATTTTCTACCCGATCCCCGTCCACCGGCAGGAATTTGTGCGCCAAATTGTGGGCGATGTGTCGCTGCCCGTCACCGAGCAACTGGCGGCGGAAGTGATTTCACTGCCGGTGCATCCGCAACTTTCCCCGCAGGATGTGCAGAAAATCGCGGCGGAGGTGAACAAATTATGATGAACGTTGCCGTCATCGGTGTGGGGAGTATGGGGAAAAACCACGCCCGCGTGTATGCCGATTTGCCGAATGCGCAGTTGGTCGGGGTGGCGGATGCCAACCTCACCGCCGCCGAAACCATCGCCGAACGCTACCGCACCACCCCGTACACCGACTACCGCGCCATGCTGGACGCGGAAAAGCCGACTGCGGTCAGCATCGTCACCCCCACGGTCGAGCATCTGAACGTGGCGCAAGAGGTCATCGGACGCGGCATTCATCTGCTCATCGAAAAACCGATTGCGTTCCGGGTGGATGAAGCGCGCGAAATTATCGGACTGGCACACGCGGCGGGCGTCAAATTGATGATCGGGCACATCGAGCGGTTCAATCCCGCCATTCAAGCCCTAAAATCGCGCTTGGACGCGGGGGAACTGGGGCGCGTTTTTCAGATTGACGCGCGGCGGCAGGGACCTTTTCCTGCGCGGGTGAAAGATGTCGGCGTGGTGATTGATTTGGCGGTGCACGATTTGGACATTATGCGCTATCTCACCGGCGCGGATGTCACGCGCGTGTTCGCCGAAACGGAACGGCGGATTCACAGCACCTATGAAGATTTGTTGGAAGGGCTGGTGCGGTTTGAAGACGGGACAGTCGGCACGCTGGCGATCAATTGGCTCACCCCCACCAAAATCCGCGAGCTGGTGGTCACGGGCGAAAAGGGGATGTTCCGCGCCGATTATCTGACGCAGGACTTGTATTTTTATGAAAATGCCACCGCCACCGCTGGCAGTTGGGATGCGCTGCGCATTTTGCGCGGGGTGAGCGAGGGGCGGATGGTGCGCTATGTGGTGCAGAAAAAAGAACCCCTGCGCGCCGAACTGGAAGCCTTCGTTGCGGCAGTGAAAAATGATACCCCCGCCCCCGTCAGCGGCGAAGATGGATTGCAGGCGCTGATACTGGCGCAAGCGCTCGTCAAATCGGGGCAGGCTCAAACAGTTGAAAAAATATCACGTGAGGCATTGTGATTTCAGAAAAATTGGTGTCAAAAGTAATTGCCAAACTCATTGAAACCGCACACCCACTGCAAATAATTTTGTTTGGCTCATACGCACGCGGCGAAGCCGGAAAACATTCGGATTTGGACATTTTGGTCATCCAAAAAACTGTCAAACATCGCCGTAGAACAATGGTCGAGTTGCAAGATGCCGTCCGTTCACTCACTGTGCCCACCGATATTCTGGTTGCCAGTCAAGAGCAATTCAACGAATGGGCTGATGTGCCCGGCACGGTATTCCATGAAGCGAAAAAAGAGGGGGTCATTGCGTATGACCGCACGTAAATTCGCACAAAGATTGCTCTTCAAAGCGGAACAGGATTTGCTGGTGCTGAAAAAGTTACAGGCTGACCCGGACATCGCCGCTGAAGTGTTGGGATTCCACGCCCAGCAATCCGCCGAGAAAATGTTGAAAGCCGTGCTGGCTGTTCGGCAGATAAAATTTCCATTCACACACAGGCTCACCGAATTAATGGATGCCATCAAAGCCGGTGGAATTCCCTTCCCGGAAGAATTTGAAGAGTTGCGCTATTTAACACCGTTTGCGGTTGAATTTCGCTACGACTTTCTGGGAGATGATGACGATACATTCGATATTCCGGCAACCGTCGCATTGCTTGAAGCAGTTCATCGCTGGGCTTCCCCGTTCATTGCGGATAAATTATGATAGAGAATCTGCACACACTCATTCAAAACAAAACCGCCACAGTCGCCGTGATTGGGCTGGGATATGTGGGTTTGCCGGTGGCGTGTATTTTCGCCGGAGCGGAATTCGATGTGCTGGGGGTGGACATCAACACCGCGCGTATCGAAAAAATCAACGCCGGGCAATCACCCATCGAAGGGGATGAGCCGGGGCTGGCTGACTTGCTGGCGGCGGTCGTTGCGAGGGGGAAGCTCCGCGCCACTACCGATTATACTGAATTGGCACGCGCTGACATCGTTTTGATTGCGGTGGACACGCCGGTGGATGCCCATAACCAACCCCGATACATCGCGCTGAAAGCGGCGGTCGCCGATTTGGGCAAAGTCATCACCCCCGGCACACTGGTGGTGGTTGAATCTACCATCGCCCCGGGCACAATGGATACCGTGGTGCGCCCCATTTTGGAAGCGCAGTCGGAGTTGAAAGCCAACCGCGATTTCTATATCGGCGCGTGCCCGGAACGGGTCATGCCCGGTCGGCTGTTGGCAAATCTGCGCCGGATGAGTCGCGTTTGCGGTGGCGGCACACCCGAAACCGCGCAACTGATGGTTGAATTTTACCGCCATGTGGTGCAAGCGGAACTGGACACCGCCGACATCATCACCGCTGAATTGGTGAAAACCACTGAAAACGCCTATCGGGACGTGCAGATTGCCTTCGCCAATGAAGTGGCAAAAATCTGCGAAATCAACGGCGCGGATGTGTGGAAAGTGCGTGCGCTGGTCAACAAAAGTCCCGGTCGGAACATGCACCAGCCCGGCGCGGGCGTTGGCGGGCACTGCATCCCCAAAGACCCGTGGCTACTGGCGTACTCGGCGCGAGACCACGTGCCATTGCATCTCATCCCCGCGGCACGCGCGGTGAACGAAAGCATGCCTATCCACGTGGCAGAGCTGACGCTGCACGCGCTGAAAAATGCGGCGGTGCAGGCATCGGAAGCGAAAATCGCCGTGCTGGGGTATGCCTATTTGGAAAACAGCGACGACACCCGTCACAGTCCCACCGTCGCGCTGATGGCACATCTGCAAAACATGGTGGCGGAAATCCGCATTCACGACCCGTGGGTGGAACCCTATCGCGCCGATGTGTGGAACATCGTCGCCGGTTGTGACGCCGTGGTGCTGATGGTGAAACATGACGCCTACCGCGATTTCGACCTCGTTCGACTACAAGCAACCTTGCGCACCCCGATTCTGGTGGACGGACGCGGATTTTTCGACCCGCAAACGGTCGCGTCAGCAGGGCTAACCTACCTCGGCGTGGGGAGGGGTTGATGAAAATCGTAACCATCGTCGGCGCACGCCCACAATTCATCAAAGCAGCGGCGGTCAGCCGTAAATTACGGCAAAAACACACCGGAATTTTAGTGCACACCGGACAACATTACGACGGCAATATGTCCGCCATCTTTTTTGACGAATTGGGCATCCCCGCGCCTGATTACAACCTAGGTATCGGGTCGGGGCTGCACGGGGCACAAACGGGCGCGATGCTGGCGGCTATTGAAAAAGTATTGCTGGCGGAAAAACCGGAACGGTTGCTGGTATACGGCGACACCAACTCGACCATAGCGGGGGCGTTGGCGGCGGCGAAACTGCACATTCCCGTGGCGCACGTCGAAGCCGGATTGCGCTCATTCAACCGTCGGATGCCGGAGGAAACCAACCGGGTGCTGACCGACCATATTTCGGATTTACTGCTGTGTCCCAGCCAAACTGCCGTGGACAACTTGGCGGCGGAAGGCATCACCGACGGCGTGCATTTGGTGGGAGATGTGATGTTTGACGCGCTGATGTACGCCGTAAAACGCGCCGAAACGGAATCGCATATACTGGAAACGTTAGGATTGCAAGCGAAACATTACCTGCTGGCAACCGTCCATCGCGCGGAAAACACCGACGACCCGGCGAAACTGCGGGCTATTTTCGACGCATTTGAGGCAATTGATGAACCCATCGTCTTGCCCTTGCATCCCCGCACCGCCAAAATGCTGGATAAATTCAACCTAAAACCGGAAAGTCGCAACCTGAAACTCATTGAGCCGGTGGGGTATCTGGATATGGCGACACTGACCCAATCCGCGCGGATGGTCATCACCGATTCGGGCGGGTTGCAAAAAGAAGCATACTGGCTCGGCGTACCGTGTATCACCCTGCGCCGCGACACCGAATGGCTCGAAACGGTCGAAGCCGGGTGGAACGTGCTCATCGGCGCGGATGGGAGTCGGCTGGTGGATGCCGTGCGCGAGTTCGCCACGCCAAACGCACATCCGCCCCTCTACGGGGATGGCTCGGCAGGGAGTCGAGTTGTGGGGGAAATTCGCCTTTAAAAAAGTTAACGTCCCTCCCCGACGACTAAATCATCTCAATGCCTTTATAATTGAAAACACTTATGAATAAATTTACAAAACAAATCAACCCACTTACAGTTTGGAGTATTGTGAGTTTAATAGCTATTTTGCAAATCATTATTTTTGATTTGAAAATAATGACTCTTCCTGATAGTCTCCAAGTTCAATATACTCCTGACGATGCCTACTACTACTTAATGCTGGCAAAAAACTTCGCGGTCGCCGGTTTGTGGACATTTGACTCTGGTCACAGCGTTACTTCTGGTTTTCACCCACTATTAGCTTACCTTCTTACGTTCATCTACTGGATAGCTCAACCCACTCGAAGTGAATTTTTACACCAAGGTCTCATATTAAGCTCCTCTATAACCATTACTGTCTTGCTCATTGCATATCGAATAGGTTTAAAGTTTAAGAAGCCCTATTTTTTAATATTCCTCACATTATTCGCAGCTTCAAAAAATTTCACCTACAATTCCATATCCATAATGGAATGGCCTTTAGTTCTTCTATTTTCATTACTCTATTGGTTCCAATTTCATAAATGTTTCACTTCGGAAAAACACTCGCGTAATGCACTTATTCTTTTTTTTCTAGGAATCGGTGGTAGTGTGTCACGTACTGATTTCGGGCTACTGCCTTTTGCTGTATTCTTGTCCACTCTAATTATATACAAATTTAACGAGAAAAAAGAATTAGTCATCGCCACGTTTTTAGGTTTAGCAGGAACAGTAACGGGAGTATTTCTTACCCTTGTTCATAACTATATTTTTACGGGTGAATTCTTGCAATCAAGTGCAAAAATGAAGGCGCATTGGATGCAAATTTATGGAGCCAACTATCAAGGTGCGATAACTTTAATAACACGCATTCTCGGAATTGAACGTACTGCATTAAAAACATTAATTCTCATTTTCGGAGTAGCATTGTTATTTTTTCCCGCCACAAAAAAGTATAAGAAAAATAGATCTTTTGAATCGCCCCAACCTGTAAACCCGTATCGAGAGTTGACAATACTGATTGGAGCAGTTTTATGTTCTATTGGATATATATTTTTATATTCACGTAGCGGTTCGATTCAACCATGGTACACAGCTAACTTGATAGTGCCGATTTTCATCATAGCACTTATTTCTTCAACTCATATCGGCAGGTTGTGGGGCGACAATTTTTTTGCCTTGGGGCTATCACTCATCACGTTATTTATTGCTATTAGCAACATTAGTAACATCTATCCTGTTGATTCAACAAACTCAAGATGGCCACATCAGAAGACAATGTTGGATGCTGGGAAATATATTAGTCAACAAGAGTTCGACGGGTTAGTTGGGTCATGGAATGCAGGGATTATAGGATACTACAATAAAGGCAACATCATTAATCTTGATGGTTTAGTTAACAATGATGTATACGATTATGTTATTAACAACAATTTACCTGCCTACATATCACAAGAAGGCATTAACTATATCATTGATTTTGAGAATATGTTATTGGAGAAGAAACGTCGCATAAGAGGAGGTTATGATGATCCGTTTTTCATCAAAAGATTAACCCCTGTAAAAATATTTGATGACGGGCAGTATTATTGGAAGCATATGATACTGTATCAAGTTAACCCATAGTATTGCTCAAAAGGAAAAGTTTTATGACCATTGAATGGTTCCCCACAGCCAATTCACACACACCTATTGCATATAATACAGATTGGCTGGTTCTAGATATTGGCAGTGGACACAACCCACACCCTCGCGCAAATGTACTTGTGGACAAATTTCTCCTAGACAACAATAAAGTTGTCGGACGTTCTGGGCGAAAAGCCATAGTGCCTGAGGATCAACACTTTGTTGTAGCAGATGCTTGCGCAATGCCCTTTAGAAACAATGCGTTCAACTTCATTATCACTTCACACATCGCCGAGCACATAGAAAATATTGACAGCTTTTGTTCGGAATTGAATCGTGTCGGCGAAGGCGGTTATTTGGAGACGCCCAGTAAGTTTTCAGAGATTTTACGACATCTACCCTATCATATTTGGTATGTTTCAAATCAAACCGGGGCACTAATTTTTGAACCATCACCGCGGGATGGTTACCCGTTAGGATGGTTTGGCAAACTTTTTTTTAGTATCTACTTCTATCAGAGTCCTCAACTTCACGGGAAAGATGTTTTTGAATTTGCCTATGGCGCTTCAAAACCTTGGCATTATATATTTCGCATAATTCGTATAATTCTTGTTCGGCTATGGCTACAATTTAAATCACTTACCTACACTCGCCTTTTGTGGGCCAAAAGTTTTTCTTGGCAAGTAAAGCGCCGATAGGTTCCTATGAAGTGAATTTATTATGTCCAGCTTAATTAAAGACAGCACAATCACTTTCCTTACTCGTGGTCTGTTATTCTTAATCAGTATGGGAACCAGCATCATCATTTCACGCACACTGGGTCCATCTCTTAAGGGAACTTACAGTGTGTTACTTTTAATCATCACTGTTACGTCTTTACTTGTTTTATTTGGATTAGGCTCTGCTAACGTTTACTATGGTTCACGCAACCCCAACCAACTTCCCGTTTTGGCTGGCAACTCATTTATAGCCGCATTTGGACTGGGTTTGACTGGGATTATTGTAGTAGAATTAACAACTCTATCACCTGCTTTTCAAAATTACTTACTTGAAAATAATATACCCGTACAATGGGTGCGATGGCTCATATTGCTTCTGCCAATAATCCAGCTAAACGCTTACCTTAAAGAGATTATGCGCGGCGCCGGTAATATAATACATTATAAC
>CAYPUV010000115.1:0-12403 GCA_964413895.1 uncultured Anaerolineaceae bacterium | reverse complement strand
CGCTATGGCGTGCGGCTTACCAGTCCCAGACTGGGCGGCGGAGCAGATAGCGGCGAACACCGATGTCGGCGGTTTCTGTCAGAACGCGGACTGGGCGCGGTTTGCTCCCTGGGCCTTTTCCAACGGCGGAGCCTACGCCACGGATGATTTTAGCCAACCCTTGCTGAACACGCCTGAGGTGGAGCAAATGGCGAAGTTTGTGACGGGGATGTATGCCGACGGCAGTCTGGTGCAGGCCAGCGATGTGGGGGCCGGCTGGTGTGGGGAAGCCATCGGCAAGAAGCTGGTGGGGATGACCCTGGAAGGGGGATGGATGGTCAACTTTATGCGCCAAAACTACGCGGATGTGGCGTGGAAAGCGGTGCTCATTCCGCAGGGGCCAAAAACCCGCGCGGATGTGATTTTCACCAACGCTATCGGCGTCAATGCGGCCACCAAATATCCCAAAGCCGCAGCAGCCTTCACTATTTTTGTGACGGGGCGGGGCAATCAGGCCGAAATTGTGAAGACCGGATTTGCCTACAGCACCCATCCTGACCAGGTTGGGCTGGTGGTGGATCCGAATGACAAAGCCATTGCCGGGGGCGGCGTATTGCCCGATAGTCGCGTGGCGTATTGGGGTCCGAATACCGGCAAAGTGAACGACATTGTCAGCAAGGCGCTGGAGCGCGTTTACTTGGGTGACGCGACCGTGGATGAAGCCTTCACCGATGCCCAGCAACAGGCGCAGGACGCGCTGGCCGGGAAATAATTGTGTCCGCGGGAGAGGCTCTTTTCACCCTAGAGCCTCTCCCCATTTTGTAGGGTGCGTAGTGCGTAGCACACACTACGATCATTCATTATCGAACACTTTTGTCAAAACGTTCAAACGCCCGCCGCCTACGGCGACTCCCTCCCCTTACAAAGGGGGAGGGTTGCCCGTGCCCTGAATTAGGGTAGGGAGGGGGTCTGTTTTTAAGGGAGTTGTTCAATGCAAGGTCAAAATACAACCCCTGGTCGAGACGCAAACATTGCTGCCGTAGGGGCATTTATTCTAGTTTTTGGACTAATCACATTTTTCGTGATGCTCAACGCGCCAACTCGCTTAGGCCCCGATGTGACCGCCACGGTGGGAAGTTACCTGACCGAGGTGCGCAAAACGGCTCTGCCTTTTGTGGGGATTGTGGTCATCGTTGCGGCGGGGCTGGGTCTTGTTGCCGCCCGGACGGTGCGTCACGAATGGGTCAATCCGAGCCGTCGTCGGGAACTGATTGCGGGGTATGCTTTCCTGGCCCCTTATCTCATTACGACCCTGGTTTTTACCATCAGTGTTGTTCTGTTCGCTTTCTATATCTCGTTCCATAAATATGACATCTTCACCGAACCGCAGTGGGTTGGTTTAGACCACTACATCCGGGCTTTCACCAAAAAAGACTTTTTGCAGGCGTTGTACAACGTACTGTGGTACGCGGCTATCGTTGTCCCCACCCAAACCTTTTTGGCGATTCTCATGGCTGTTTTTTTGAATGCGCCGATGCGCTTCAAGCAATTTTTCCGCACTATTTTCTACGCGCCGAGCGTCACCTCATCGGTGGTGATTACCCTCATCTTTATCTGGCTTTATCTTAAAACGGGGTACATCAATTTTCTACTCGGCAATGTGTTGGGGGTGGTGGGGATTGACTGGAAAGCAATAGATTGGTTGCGCGATCCCCGTGGTTTGATTCAACTTGTTGTCGCCCCCTTTGGGGGCAACATCCCATCGAAGTTATGGTACTTGCGTGGACCGAGCATTGCCTGGATGGCAATTATGTTCCAGAACATCTTTACCACTGTCCCCACCTTCATGGTCATGTTTCTGGCGGCGCTGCAAGACATCAGCCCCGCCCTGTATGAGGCCGCGCAGATTGACGGGGCCAATCGTCGGCAGCAGTTTTGGAAAATTACCATCCCCATGCTGCGCCCCATCATTCTACTGGTGGTGGTGCTGGGGACCATCGGCACGCTGCAAGTTTTTGACCAGGTTTTTCTGGCCACGCAGGGTGGTCCGCTGAACACCACGGCAACGCCGGTTTATATGGTGTTCGTTGAAGCGCTGGGCAAACAGGGGCCTATTCAGATGGGATATGGTTCCGCACTGGCCTTCATTGTGGCCGTACTCATCTTTGCCTTTACATTTATTCAACGGAAGTTCATCGAACGCGGCACGGAATTGTATTAGGCGGGAGACACGGAGGAGACACCCTCCCTTTTCAAGTTCTATTGTAACTATTCAGGGCGTCTGTTGGAACACAGAGAAACACGGAGTTTTCACAGAGACCACAAAGATTCTTATGATAATATTTGATTTTCTCGGTGTATCTCTGTGTTTTCTTTGTGAAACTCTGTGTAACTGAACAGTTACGTTCTATTTTTGAGAGAGGTTCCATCAAATGGCAGTTGCTACCTCAACGGCGGCCCCCCCAACCCGGAAACGACCCACAAGCAAGCCAGTGAGTCGCTATGTAAACCTGACTGTTCGTTATATTTTGCTGATTGGTATTGGATTGATTCTCATCACCCCTTTCATTCTAGCCGGTATCGGTAGCTTCAAAACCGATGCTGAAATCATTACCTATCCGCCCAAATTCTTTCCTCAGGCGTGGTTGTTTGAGAATTGGGCCAAGGTGTGGAACACCAACCTGGGCGAAGGGGGGACGTTTCCGCGCTGGCTATTCAATACAGCCTTCCTTTCTGTGACAACAGCTTCGATAAAAATCATTGCCTGCTCAATGGCAGCGTATTCGTTCGCTCGGCTTCGCTTCCCAGGGCGCAGTTTGATGCTGAACTTTATGCTCGGCACAATGATGATCCCGGCTGCTGTGACTCTCATCCCCGCTTTTGTGCTGATGAGCAAACTCAAACTGCTTAACACCTACTGGGCACTGATTCTACCGGGTATTGTTGATGCCGGGGCCATTTTCATGCTCACCCAATTCTTCAAGTCTATCCCCCGTGATTTAGAAGAAGCTGCCTACATCGACGGAGCGACTCAGTTTCAGGTTTACAAAGATGTTGTCCTTCCTCTGGCTCGTCCGGCCATGTTGACCGTCTTCATCTTACAATTTCAGGCGATGTGGAACGCCTTTCTTCCCCCCCTCCTCTACCTTGATTCGCCCCGTATGTGGGTGCTGAATGTGGCCTTGAACGTCTTCCAGCAAAATTTTAAGGCCCAGTGGAACCTGACGCTGGTTGGAGCGATGTTCAACGCCATTCCGGTGCTACTGCTCTTCTTCTTTTTCAGCAAGTATTACATTGAAGGGGTCTCTTACGCCGGGGTGAAGGGGTAAAATGCAGGAGCGCAGGCGTGATAAGGTTTTTATGGCCAAAGTGTGGCGTGTGCTGCAAGCGGCGTTGCGCGACCTGTGGGAGGAAATGCTGACGGCGGTACTGTGTAATTTGCTGTGGGTGATTCTAAACCTGCTGCTGATCACCGGCCCGCCGGCCACGGTCGCTATGTTTTACGTTGCCAATCGGCTGGCGCACGACGAAACCGCCGACCTGCGCGACTTTTTTATTGCCCTGCGCCGCTATTTTGGCCCCAGTTGGCGCTGGGGACTGGTCAACGGCGTGATGTTGTTCCTCCTCATCGGCGACGTGGTGCTGACTGGCAGGCTCAACCGGTCCCAGTCGGTGGGAGGGCAGTGGGCGCAGGGGTTTTTTGTCGCTGGATTGGTTGTCTGGTTGTTTTTGCAACTGTACGTGATACCCTTTTTGTTTGAACAGGAAACCCCCAATCTCCGTCAAGCGTTTCGCAACGGGGCGGTGATGCTGGGGGCCAACCTCCCCTTCTCTATTGGATTGGGCGTGTTACTGACTTTGATCCTGACCCTGGGGACGGTTGCTTTTATGCTAACTTTTGCTGTCGGTGGCATCTTTTTGGCCCTGGTGGGCAATCACGCCGTTTTGAATCGGCTGGCCAATTTAGGAGATAATTAATTTTTATGAAACTTCAACGTCATCCGCACAACCCTATTTTGCTTCCCGACCTGACTTCAGATTGGGAATGTTACAACGTTTTCAACCCGGCGGTCATCTATCATAATGGGCTGTTCCACATGCACTACCGTGCCCAGGGACTGGACTGGGTCAGCCGGATAGGCTACGCCGTCAGCGCCGATGGCCTCGTCTTCAACCGCCTGCGTCGGCCTGTTTTGGAGCCGCAGGATGGGAGCGATTCGCGCGGGCTTGAAGATCCCCGCGTAACTGAAATTGACGGTGTTTTTTATATGACCTATACCGCCTACGGGCGTGAATTTCACGGCGAGGGGGAACCCACGCACGCCAACGGTGGCATTTTGCCGATGATTGCTCGCAGCCACAACCTGATTACCTGGGAGCGGTTGGGGCCTATTGTGCGCGGCGAAGACAGCAAGGACCACGTCCTTTTCCCGCGCAAAATTGGCGGACGGTACCCCGCCTTCCACCGCCGCCGGCCGGATATATGGCTGGCTTATTCCAGCGATTTGCTCACCTGGCCTGAAACGGAGATGAAGCCAGTCTTCGGCCCCCGCCCGGAGAATTGGTGGGATTGCAAAAGCATCGGCAGTAACGGTGTGCCCATTGAAACCGAACACGGCTGGCTGGTGTTGTACCACGCCTATGATTACGACCACATCTATCGGCTGGGAGTCATTTTGCTGGATTTAGACGACCCGACTCGCGTCATCCATCGCCCCGCCGACCCTATCTTCTGGCCGGAAGAGTTGTGGGAATTGCGTGGGGACGTCCCCAACGTGGTCTTTTCGTGCGCCAACCCGGTACTGGAGGGGACGGTGTACGTTTACTACGGTGGCGGCGACCACGTCATTGGGCTGGCAACGTGCCCCTTTGACGAGTTGCTTGACTTTGCCCGCTTTGGGTGAAGTGTCTTATCCACCAAAATCTTACAGAATGTGATATAATTACCTCTAGCGACAAAACTGTTCTGCCCAAGACAACGATGGCTGCTTAAATATCGTTGTGCAATTGAACGCCAGAAGAACAAAACGCAAAAATTGAAACCTGGCATGCTTGCGGTTTATTTCCTTCAGGCAGACAGTATTCACATTCTTGAGGAATTGTTTTGGTGAATGAACACGCTCTCTCACTAAATATTAGCGTGGTGGGCGGACCGTTGCTGTGGCGACTGGGATTGCAAGCCCTGCTCAACGGTCAGCCCAGTGTGGGCAACGTGACACAGTCCAGCCAACCAACAAACTATTCCACGTTGTCTGATGTTGTTCTACTCGATGGGGGGCAGACTGACGCCTTCCTGCCTCAACTGACAGCTCATTTCCCTGCAACGCACATCCTCATCATTGCTGATCAACTCTCGCCCTCCAGCGTAATGCAGTGGATGGGACAGGGGGCGCAAGGCTGCATTGACCGCAATGCCTCGTTGCCCGACCTGCTATCGGCCATCCGACAGATTGCCACTGGCGAGGTGAGTCTGCCACCGCCGGTAGCCGTGCAGCTTGTGGCTCAAATTGCCCGCCAATCTCCCCCCACCGACGCTCCTCTCTCCGAACCACTTTCCGCCCGTGAACAAGAAGTGCTGTCTCTACTGGCGCAGGGATTGAGCAATAAAGCCATTGCCCAGCGCCTGTATCTCAGCGTCCGCACTGTTGAAGGACACCTGGCAAATATTTACGGCAAACTGGGCGTCCACTCGCGCACCGAAGCGGCGCTGTTTGCCGTTCAACAGAGAAACACCAGCGGTCCGTAGCCGACTCAAAACAGGTAATTCTACCTGTTGTTGCCCCGTAATTTGACGCTGTTGGACCCAGCGTTTCTGTGTTACACTGAAACCAATTCTGGTATCACGCCAGCTTCAGGTGAAATCATGATCCCACCCACCCGTTTGGCTTTGTTGAGCACACTTGCTGAAACACACGCCGAATCAATCCGCTATAATTTTAAGGCGCTGGCAGCGCTGGTTGCTCATCTTGCGCCCGATTTACTGTGCATCGAGCTGCCCCAGTCGCAGTGGGAAGCGGGTGTACTGGCGCAATCGCCGCCGGAAGTGCAGCGCAGCTTGCTCCCCACCGCCGAACTGACCGACACCGTGATTGTGCCCATCGCTCCCGATGTGCGTCAATTTAACGATTTTGCCCCCCGGCGCGGCTGGCGCGGGCAGCTTTCCCGGCGATTGTATGCAGCGCTGCAAAAAGCCCAACGCACCGCCAACAGCGCCGAAGCCATCCACGCGGCAATGTTTCAAAATGTATGCCATACTTTGTGCTTGCTCAACGAAATAAATTGGACTGCTGAAGCTCGCCGCGCGTGGCACGCGCAAAATCACGCCATGTTAGAAAACATTTTGCATGCTGCTCAGCGCGATCCGGGCCGGCGAATACTGGTGGCCGTTCAATGCCAACGCCTTCACTGGCTGGAACCGCGGCTAAAAAAAATGCCAGAGATTGAATTAGTCAACTATCAAGACCTGTAATTTCGACCTGACGAATTCAAAAAACGTTACCGAGAGAAACCTATGACCGAGTTGATGATTGAAGCCCAGAACCTGACCAAGCATTACAAAAAAGTCAAAGCCGTACAAGGGATTGATTTGACTGTCCGACAGGGAGAGGTGTTTGGGTTGGTTGGTCCCGACGGCGCGGGCAAAACTACCACCATCCAGATGTTGACCGGCATCCTCACCCCTACGGCAGGAGAAATCCACGTGGCTGGTGTGGACGTGGTACGCCGGTCTGACCGGTTGGGGGGCAAAATTGGCTACATGTCCGAAGGGTTTACCCTGTACGGGACGCTGTCGGTGGAAGAGAACCTGGATTTTTTTGCCGACCTGTACGGCGTGCCGGTAGAGGAACGGGCTGCCCGCAAAAAACGCCTGCTCCAGTTCGCGCGGATGACCAAGGCCCGCCACCGCCGCGCCGAGCACCTCTCCGGCGGGATGAAGAAAAAGCTGGCCCTGGCCTGTACGCTGATGTATTCGCCCCAGATTCTGTTTCTGGACGAGCCGACCACCGGCGTCGACCCGGTTTCCCGTCGCGATTTTTGGCAAATCCTGTACGACTTCCAGGCTGAAGGCATCACCATCTTCGTTTCTACCCCTTATATGGACGAAGCGGAACGCTGCCACCGGGTGGCGCTGCTGCGCCAGGGAGAAATCATCGCCACCGACACCCCGGTCGCCCTTAAAAACCGGCTGCACGGTGTGGCGGTAGACCTGGTAGCCCATCCCCAAATTCGCGCGGTGACACTGCTGCGCGAGACACCCGGCATCTCTCAGATACAGGTCTTCGGCGAGCGGATACACCTGCTGTTACGCGATGAAGCGGGCGAGACCGATCCCTCCTTCAAGCTGGCTCAGACCCGGCTGGCGGCGCGTTTGAGCCAGCTTGATGTGACCGTCAACGACTTGCAGCAGACCGCTCCCAGTTTGGAAGATGTCTTCATCGCCACCATCGAAGACCTGCGTGCTGTCGACCAAGTCCGCCGCCCTCCCATCCCACTGCCCACCAACAGAGACAGACATGCTGACGACGAAGATTACGCCGTCACGGTCAAGGGACTGAGTAAAAAGTTTGGCTCCTTCACTGCTGTAGACCACCTCAGCTTCCAGGTCCGCCGGGGCGACATCTTCGGCTTTCTGGGCCCTAACGGTTCCGGCAAAACCACTACCATCCGTATGCTGTGTGGTTTGCTGCCCGCCAGCGATGGCGCAGGCACCGTGGCCGGACTGGACATCCGTCGCCGGCAGGCGCAGATAAAGCCCCGCATCGGTTATATGAGCCAAAAGTTCAGCCTATATTCCGACTTGACGGTGGGAGAGAACCTGGATTTCTATGGTGACATCTACAGCGTCCCCCGCAAACGCCTGGCGGAGCGGCGGGCCTGGGTGCTGAATATGGCCGGACTGAACGGCAAGGAAGATATGCTCACCAGCGCCCTGGCCGGCGGCTGGAAACAGCGACTGGCTCTGGGCTGTGCCATTCTGCACGAGCCGGAGATACTCTTTTTGGACGAACCAACTTCCGGCGTAGACCCTGTCTCTCGGCGCGAATTCTGGGAACTGATTTTCGCCCTATCGGCTCAGGGGATGACCATTTTTGTGACGACCCACTATATGGATGAAGCCGAACACTGTCACGAATTGGGTCTCATCTATCAGGGGCGGCTGATTGCCAGAGGCAGCCCGGCTCAACTACGGGTGGGCATGAAACTGGGTGAACTGCTGGAGATTGAGACTGACCAAATTGCGCAAGCCCTACCGTTGGTAACGGCTCTGCCCAATACCTTGAGCGCCTCCGTCTTCGGCGACCGGCTGCACGCGCTGGTGACTGACATCGACGTGGCCACAGCGCAAATAAAGCGGTCTCTGCAAACAGCGGGACTGGTAGTGAAGCGGATGCGACCCGTATCTATGTCGCTGGAAGACCTGTTCATTACGTTTATTGAAATGGAAGAAGAAGGCCGTAAGGCCAGAGGAGACGTTGAGCGATGATGAGCGGAATCTGGTCAATCTTTCGTAAAGAAATTCGGGAACTACTGCGTGACCCTTACACCCTGGGCATTGCTGTATTTTTCCCGTTGTTACTACTTTACCTGTTTGCCTACGCTCTGAACCTGGATGTGAATGATGTCCCCTTGGCCACATACGACCAAGACCGCACCCCCCAGAGCCGGGCCTACATACAGAGTTTCGCCAATGCCGATGCCTTTGTTTTGAGCCAGCAGGTGGCTAACTATGATGAGGCAACCAGGCTACTGGATACTGGCCAGGTGCAGGCCGTACTGGTCATCCCTCCCAATTTTGCCCGCGACCTGGCTGCCGGACGGCCGGTGCAGACCCAAACATTGGTGGATGGCACTTTCCCTACCTCGGCACAGGTCATTCGCGACTTCGTTACCATCCTGAACGAGGCTTATAACGCCAACCTGGTCGGACAGTACCTGCAATCGCGGGGCGTGTCTACCCCGAAGATGGCTGTGGAACTGATCCCCCGCATCCTCTTCAACCCGGAACTCAAGAGCCTCAACTTTATCGTACCAGGGTTATTCACCGTCCTGCTGATGGCTTTCCCGCCGCTGCTCTCGACCCTGGCCATTGTACGCGAGAAGGAGCATGGTTCTATTCAACAGATTTTCGTCTCGCCACTACGACCCTACCAGTACATCTTGGGGAAGATGTTGCCTTACGTCATCATCGCCTACCTGGAGATGATCCTGGTGCTGGCTGCCGGACTTTTCTGGTTCCGTATCCCTCTCCGGGGCGATCTAAGCCTGTTTCTGCTGGCTTCGCTGCCTTACGTCTTCGGCACGGTGGCTATCGGCTTGCTGGTCAGCACCATCACCAATAGCCAGGTAGCGGCGATGCTGTTGACCCTGGTTCTGACGTTCATGCCCTCGTTTCTCTTTTCTGGTTTCATGTTCCCCATTTTCACTATGCCCAAGATTCTGCAATTTTACAGTTTATTCTTCCCGGCCCGCTACTTCAACGATATTACGACCAACGTTTTTCTGAAAGGGGTTGGATTGGAATATATGTGGCTGAATATGCTCATCTTGACTGGCTACACCCTAGTCATCGTCATCTTCGTCGCTGTACGATTCAAGAAAAAGATAGGGTAGGAGGTTGTGATGATACGTCGTATATCTGGACTGATGCGTAAGGAATTTACCCAGTTTTTCCGAGATAAAATACTGGTTATGCTGGTACTTTACACTTTTGCGGAGATTGTCATCTGTGGCTGGGCGCTGACTTTGGAGGTACACCACCTGCCGACCGTCGTTTACGATGGCAGCCGCAGCGTTGCCAGCCGAACTTTACTTCAACAGTTCGACGAATCTGACTCCTTTGATATGAATGTTGTTCTTTCTGATTGGGAACAAATCGGCCCCGCGCTGGACAGTGGCCAGGCCCAAATGGCACTGGTCATCCCGGCTGACTTTGAGCAGAAACTGCAACGAGGTCAGACGGCACCGGTACAACTGGTACTCGACGGTTCCAACAGCAATACCGCCGGTCAGGCACTGGTTTACGCCGGTGACATCTTGCGCAACTATGATCGACGGGTGATGCTGGAGCAAGTTAACCGGAGCGGCCAGACACTGGGCTTGCTACCCATAGTAGTCAATCAGATACGGGTCTGGTATATGCCCCAGCTCAAGTACGTCCACTTCATTATGCTGACGATGCTGACCATCTCGGTGCTGTTGCTGGGAGTCATCTTGGCCGCTGCCGGTATTGTCCGCGAGAAAGAGGCAGGTACTCTAGAGCAACTACTGGTGACTCCTATTCGGACCTGGGAGCTGATCAGCGCCAAATTTGTGCCGCTGGTGGGTTTGAAGTTGGTGGGCCTGCTTATTGGAGTGGTACTCTCGGTGCTGCTCTTCAACGTACCCATCCGCGGCAGCCTGCTCCTTTTCTTTGCCCTGTCGGTGCTGATGTTTCTGAACAGCGCGGCCCTGGGGGTACTCATTGCGCTGGTGGCACGCAATATGCAACAGACTCTACTGTTGAGCTTCTTCCTCCTCTTCCCCTTGGCTTTCCTGTCGGGGACGATGGTGCCCATCAGCAATATGCCACAATTCCTGCAATGGCTCACTTACCTCAGCCCGCTGCGCTATTACGTCACCATCACCCTGGGTATCTTTCTCAAAGGCGTCGGGTTGGAGGTACTCTGGCCACAGGCGCTGGCCCTGACGGTCTATGGTTTGGCGCTGCTAGCTTTGAGTACTGTCAGTTTTCGCCGCAGCTTAGCCTGAAAAACAGGCCATTTGGCGGGGACTATCTACCGGTTAGAATGCCCTCTGAAACACAAGTGATATTACGCTAACGCTCATCTTCTAAAAGCGATACAATACACAGGTGAATTGAGAACGTGAGAACATTCAGCAATTTAAGTATTGCAGGAGTTGGGGCAAACCAACGTGTAACAGCAAAGGAGATAACTTATGCTTGTAAAAGACCTTGTATGTGGGATGGAGATTGATCCCAAAACCGCCGCCGCAACCCGGCAAGTCGACGGTGAAACTTTTTATTTTTGCAGCGATCACTGCGCCGCCACCTTCGATGCCGACCCGCACACTTATCTGCACGGCGACGGCCATTCAGCGCCAGAGATGGTGCACTCTGCGACTACCGGCTACAATCCCAACCTGTCAGGGCCGGTGACGGCGACCCTGCCCATTGTTAATTTGGATTGCGCCACCTGCGTGCAAACCATCGAACGCGCGCTGCGCAAGTTGGACGGCATCCAAGAGGCCAACGTGAACTTCGCCACTGCCAAAGCGCACGTGGTGTACAATCCAGAACGCATTTCGCTGGCAGATATTCAACAGGCCATTAAAAAAGCAGGTTACACTGTTGGCGGCGCTAATGCCGAATTCACCATCAAAGACCTGCGCTGTGCCTCGTGTGTCACTTTTATTGAGGAGGCGTTGCTGGCAACACCCGGCGTCACCCGGGCTACGGTGAACTTGGCTACTCAAAAAGCCACGGTAGATTATCTGCCCGGCATGGCGACGCTCTCGGTGCTGCAAAAGGCAATTGAATCGGTGGGCTATCAGATAGCCAAAAAGCCTGCTGCCGACACACCGCCGGAAGATGCAGAACGCGCCGCTCGCGAAGCCGAGTACCGCGATCTGCGCAACCGCTTCACATTCGCTGCGATACTATCGGCAATTGTGCTGGCGCTCAGCTTTGGCGAGTTCATCCCCGGCCTGAACGCCATTCCCAAAGACATTACCTGGATTATCCTGTTTGTGTTGACCACCCCGGTGTTGTTTTGGGCGGGCAGCCGTTTCTTCTACGGCGCGTGGAGCGCCTTTCGCCATCGCACTGCCGATATGAACACCCTCATCGCGCTGGGCACAGGGGCAGCCTACCTGTATTCCACTGTCGCTACATTTTTGCCCGCGCTATTGCCAGCAGGATTGCGTGATGTTTATTTCGATACCACGTCCATCATCGTTGCCCTGATTTTGTTGGGACAGCTACTGGAAGCGCGTGCCAAAGGGCAAACCAACGAGGCCATCCGCAAGTTGATGGGCCTGCAAGCGAAAACCGCTCGCGTGGTGCGCAATGGCGCAGAAGTGGACATCCCTGTGGAAGAAGTGCTGGTAGGCGATGTGGTCATCGTGCGCCCCGGCGAAAAAGTGCCGGTGGACGGGGTAGTGGTGGAAGGCACCTCCACGCTGGATGAAAGCATGCTCACCGGCGAAAGCCTGCCCGTCAGCAAAGGGCCAGATGATGAAGTCATCGGCGCCACGCTGAACAAAACCGGCGCTTTCCGCTTCCGCGCCACAAAAGTGGGCAAAGACACTGCCCTCAGCCACCTTCTCCCACTCATCCAGCAGGCACAGCACCGCTAACCGCACCTCCACCGCCTGGCCGCCGTCATGAAGACCAACTCTATGCCGACGCACTCTGTACTCGCCC
>CAYPUV010000114.1:0-12456 GCA_964413895.1 uncultured Anaerolineaceae bacterium | reverse complement strand
CTGAACCTTACATTCAAAGGATACTTATTTTACAGAAAGAAAGTTGCTTAATCCAGCATATCAATCCCGGCCTCTTTGTAAACCATCGCTTCGGCTTTGGCTTTGACAATAACATCGCGCAAAGAATTATTATAGGCCGGTGTGCCGGGCAAAGGGGCTACATGGATCATCCCAATAATTGCTTTTGAATCTTTTAAAAAGTTAGCCATTGTGCACCCTCAAATGGATCCTTCATTAAATAAACAACAACCAATTGTCTCTTTTTATATACGATAACCCTACGGTATCCATACGGGCTCAAGTACATTTTTCCCAGTTTATCCACATCTTTCCACAGAAACCCACCGCTTTTCCACAAGTTTTGTGGTAAATGCGCCAATTAATCTGCCTTTAATTGTAAAAATAGTCACAACGCATATAATATGGTGTACATCAATAAGGTAAGCATATTAGTTAAGTAATTTTGCACAAAAATCTACCTGTGTTATAATCGCGCGCACTATGACAACGCATACAAATATCAAACAAAAACAGGCATATCATCTACCAAATTCATCTGCCCGTTTTTTGTCATTCGTTTTAACATTCATTTTCCTGCTTAGCGGGGCTGCTTTAGGCTACTTGCTTTACGGAGCAGTAAAAGAAACAGTAGCAAGTGTAGATGTACCCAACCTTCCTTATGTCGATTTAACGCTTCCCTCCACCGGAGAACAAGGCCCTGCTGTGGGCATCATTCCCCAGCGAGGCGGAGAAATCCCCGTAACCGGCATTACCGGTGTCCCACTACCAGATTACAAACAACAAGAACGTGTTAATATTCTACTTTTAGGCATTGATAAACGCCCTGATGAGCAATACGCTCGCACCGACACAATGATTCTGGTGACAATAGACCCGGAAAACAAAACTGCCGGGATGCTTTCCCTTCCCCGCGACCTGTGGCTGGAAATACCAGGCTTTTACGAATCGCGGATCAACACCGCCTATTACCTGGGTGAAAAGAACGACTATCCTGGTGGTGGACCGGCCCTGGCAATGAAAACCGTGCAGTACAATTTTGGGGTGCCGGTTCATTTTTATGTGGAAGTTGACTTTGATGGCTTCCGAAAAATTGTTGATACCCTGGGCGGACTGGATATTCAGGTCCCCAAAACCATTGATGACCCCACCTACCCTGACGAAGATTACGGTTACGACCCCTTCCACATTAACGCCGGGCTGCAGCACCTGGACGGAGCCACAGCATTGAAATATGCTCGTACCCGCCACCTGGACTCGGACTTTGGCCGTGCGGCGCGCCAACAACAAGTTTTAATGGCCATTAAAGACAAAGCCCTGAAACTGGGATTGCTCCCCAAAGTACCAGAACTGTGGACAACAATGGCCGGCACGGTGAATACCGACCTGCAGTTGGTTGACATCCTGGAACTCGCCAAGTTGGCCGATAAAATTACCCCCGACAAAGTTGAAACGGTTGTGTTAGGCAAAGATTACACCGTAAATTATACCACCGATGCGGGCGCTATGGTACTCTTGCCGTTGCGAGAAAAAATTCAGCCGGTGATTGACCAAATGTTTGCCAAAGTACAACCCCAGGAACCCAGCCAGGCAGAAATTATTGCAGCACAAGCTGCTCAGGCCGCTCAAGAAGCCGAATTGCAAGCCCAACAACAGCAGCGAGAGGAGCTAAAAACTCAGCTTGCAGCAGAAGGGGCGAAAGTAGTTATTCAAAATGGCACCGCTACCAATGGTCTGGAAGCAAACACTGCCTTATTTTTAAAAGAACAGGGGTTTGACATCGCTCAATTTGGGCCGGCTGACACGCGGAATTATCCTCGTACTGTCATTGTCGATTATACCGGCAAAGAATACACCCTGGGCACACTGGTAAACTTCTTTAACGTCACCCCGGAAAACGTGCGCAAAAGTACAAATCTCAAAAGCGATGTGGATATTCGCGTGATCATTGGCGCCGATTTTAAACTCCCCGAAACTTCACCGCAATCATCCCTGATCATCAAATAATCCCACCCCCGCACAAAAAAACCGACCTCAGTGATGGGGTCGGTTTTTTATTTCTCCCTTTCACACCCTCCATCAAAACAGCTGACCCCAATTTCGGAACATGCACAGAACACTCCTGTGGTAAGCTATTTTTTGACGCAATTGAACAACTCGCCTTACGCAGTTTAAAATTTGGCAAATTCAAAATACCGACAATCGTGATTTTGCCCCCCTCCCCCAAATTTGGGGGATGGGGAACAGCCAAAATTTTAGACGTTTGACAACAAATCTGATAGTTCCGGTTTTGTCAAATTCTCGTCTGCGTAAAGAGAGTGAACAACTAGCAACCTAACGGTAACCAGAAACAACTGATTACTAGCAAACCAACGGAGGTACTATGATTTCATTCAGCTTAACCGAGGAGCAAAAAATGCTGGTTGACGCGGTTCGGCGGTACGCCGAACGGAACCTACGCAAATCGTTCCGAGAAGCAGACGAAACGGGTCAACTCCCCGATGGCCTCATCGATACCGGCTGGGAATTAGGGCTAATACCAAGCAGCATCCCGGAAACTTATGGCGGTTTTGGCGAACACTCGGCCCTAACCGGCGTACTGTTTGCAGAAGAATTGGCCTGGGGAGACTTGAGCGCCGCGCTTAATTTGCTCACCCCCAACCTGCTGGTGACACCCGTGCTAGAGTACGGCTCAAACGCGCAAAAACAAGCTCTACTGCCGCAATTTTGCGATATGGAATTTGTGCCCGCCACTGCCGCCCTCATTGAACCCAGTATTATGTTTGACCCATACAATCTAAAAACCAGCGCCAAAAAGGAAAACAGTCAGTATATTCTTAATGGCAAAAAAGCCTACGTCCCCCTGGCAGCAGAGGCTAGCCAACTGTTGGTGTACGCCAACGAAAATGGACAGACACAGGCATTTGTGGTGGACAAGAATGCACCCGGTCTCACCATCGGCGCGCGAGAAAAGAATATGGGCATCAAAGCCTTGCCAACGTACACCCTCAGCCTGGAAAATTGTCGCATTGACGCGGGCAACAAACTGGGCGGCGAAACCGGCATCGACTTTACGCGGCTATTAAACTACAGCCACGTGGCTTTAGCGGCGATGGCCGTGGGGGTGGCTCGCGCCAGCTACGAATACGCCAAAGAATATGCCAAAGAGCGCGAAGCCTTTGGTGAGCCGATTGCCAGCCGTCAGGCCATTGCGTTTATGCTGGCAGAAATGGCAATAGAAGTCGATGCCACCCGCCTGATGGTGTGGGAGGCTGCCTGGAAACTCGACCAGGGACAAGACGCAACGCAAGAAGCCAATCTGGTTAAACGCTACGCCGACGACATAGTTATGAAAGTCACCGATGGCGGCGTGCAGGTGCTGGGTGGACATGGCTACATCCGCGAACACCCCGTCGAACTCTGGTTCCGCAACGGACGTGGCTTTGCCACCTTCACCGGCATGGCGATGGTGTAGTTTTTAGTGTTCAGTACTCAGTATTCAGTTTTCAGTTTCTTTTTATCCCCGACAACTGACTGATAACTGACCACCGATGGCTGACAACTGATAACAGGAGGAAACCTCAATGATAGATTTTTCACTTTCAGATAGAATCAAACAGCAAGATACGCAACTGCAAATGGTGGCAGAAGGGCTGATGCGCCCCGTCTCCCGCGAGATGGATGAAAAAGAGCACGAAAAACCGTGGGATTTCATCAATGCCACCTGGCAATTCACCTCGATGCAGACAGTCAGCATGCTAAAAAAGTTGGAAAAACAGCAATCTGGCGCAGTACCCAAAGAGAAAAAAGACAAAGGCCCCAGTGAGTATTATATGAGCCTGATTTATATGGTCGAACGACTCTCCTGGGGCGATGCCGGCATTTACCTTTGCCTGCCGATGTCAGCGCTGGCAGGGTCAGCCATCGAAGCGGTGGGCACGCTGGAACAGAAAAAACGCTTCCTCACCCGCTTTGCCGAAGGCAAACCCAAATGGGGCGCAATGGCCATCACCGAACCGCACGCCGGGTCAGACACCTCTGCCATTCGCACCACCGCCCGCCTCGACCCCGAAACCAACGAATGGGTGCTCAACGGCGAAAAAATCTTCGTCACCAGTGGGCTGATGGCAGCCGAAAAATCGGATGGCATTTTAGTAGTTTGGGCAACCGTTGACCCCAGCGCCGGGCGGCGGGGCATCAAAAGTTTTGTGGTGGAAGCGAACACCCCCGGCATGAAAGTCACCAAAGTGGAACACAAACTCGGCATCCGCGCCAGCGACACTGCCGCCATTGTGTTTGAAGATTGCCGCATTCCCTTCGATAATATTTTGGGTGACCCGGAAGTCAAAGACACCCACAAAACAAAAGGCTTCAAAGGCGCGATGAAAACCTTCGACGCCTCCCGCCCGCTGGTTGCCGCCAGCGCCCTCGGTGTGGGGCGCGCCGCGCTAGAGTTCACCAAAGAGGCGCTGAAAAAAGAAGGCATCGAAGTTCGCTACACAGCCCCGCACCACAAACTGACCGCTGTTGAACGGGACGTGATGGAAATGGAAAGCCAGCTCAAAGCAGCATGGCTACTCACCTTGCGCGCCGCATGGATGATGGATCAAAAACTTTCCAACTCACTGGAAGCCAGCATGGCAAAGACAAAAGCGGGCAAAGCCGTTACAATCGTCACCCAAAAAGCCGTGGAAATCTTAGGCCCGCGAGGCTACTCCCGCGACTGGCTGGTTGAAAAATGGATGCGCGATGCCAAAATCAACGATATTTTTGAAGGTACCGGGCAAATCAACACGCTTATTGTCGCCCGCCGAATTTTGGGTTACAACCGAACACAGTTAAAATAACGGGGGATATCGTGATGCGTGAAAACGTGAAACGTGATGCGTTTCTGCGAAAGGGCGAATCTCGAATCTCCAATTAACCAATCTCACGCAGCACGCACCAACACAAAAACAAGTTACCGTTATAAAAACCGCAAACCATCTTCAAAGGAGAAAGATATGAGCTATCGTATCCAAAAAGTAGGTGTCATTGGCTCCGGGACAATGGGCGCGGCAATTGCCGCTCACATCGCCAATGCCGGGTATCCGGTTGTGCTACTGGATATTGTCCCTTTTAAATTGACGCCTGAGCAAGAAGAACAGGGTCTCACGCTAAACGACTCGGCCGTGCGGTACAGTATCGTCAAGGGCGGTATTGAGCGCATGAAAAAAGCTCGCCCTGCCAATTTGATGAGCAAAGAAGCGGAGGCGCTCATCACGCCGGGCAATCTTGAAGATGATTTTCATCTGCTGGAAGACGTGGATTGGATCATCGAAGTCATCATCGAAAAGCTGGAACCGAAACAAGCGTTGATGGCGCGATTGGAAGCCATTCGCAAACCGAACACCATCATCACCACCAACACCTCCGGCATCCCTATCGCCTCCATCGCCGCCGGACGGAGTGACGAGTTCAAGAAACATTTCTTCGGCACGCACTTTTTCAACCCGCCCCGCTATATGAAATTGCTGGAAGTGATTCGCACCGCCGAATGCGACGCTGACGCAGTGAACGCCGTCGCCAATTTCTGTGAAACGCAATTGGGCAAAGGGATTGTCTACTGCAAAGACACCCCCAACTTCATCGGCAACCGGTTGATGAGCATTGACGGCGCGTTCATCGGCGATTACGCCTTCAAAAACGGCTACACGGTGGAAGAAGTGGACGCCGTGACCGGACCCGTCATTGGTCGCCCCAAAACCGCCACCTTCCGCCTGCAAGACCTCATTGGCATTGATGTCATCGCGCACGTGGCAGGCAACCTGTACGACCTGATTCCCGATGACCCGTACCGGGAAATTTTGAAAACATCCGCCATCAATGCCGTCATCGAAAAAATGATGGCGGCGGGCACGCTGGGGCGAAAAACCGGCGCAGGATTCTATAAAAAAGGAAAAGATGCCGATGGCAAGCGGGTATTTATGGTGCTGAACCCGGAAACGATGGCATACGATATGCCCACCAAAGTGCGCTTCGAGTCCATCGGCGCGGTGCGCAAAATCGAAGGGGTGGGCAACCGGCTCAAAGCCCTGTTCAGCGATGAATGGAAAGATGACCGCGCGGCAAAACTGGCGTGGGCAGTGGTGAGCTATCAATTGATGTACGCCGCCGCAAAAGTACCGGAAATCACTGAAACTTTTGTGGGCATCGACAACGCGATGCGCTGGGGCTTCAGCTACGAAGCGGGTCCCTTTGAAATGTGGGACGCCCTCGGCGTGGCAGACACCGTCGAAAAAATGGAAACCGGGGGTTTGACCGTTGCTCGATGGGTCAAGGACATGCTCGCCGAAGGGTACGCAACCTTCTACCAATATGAAAACGGCATCGCCGTGGGCTATTACGATTTGGTGAGCCGGGTGTACAAACCCCTGCCCTCTGACCCGCGCAAAATCAGCGTGGAAAAACTGCGGGCGGAAGGGAAAGAATTGAAACGCAACGACAGCGCCAGCATTTTGGATATGGGCGCTGGCGTGTTGCTGCTGGAATTCCATTCCAAAATGAACGCCATTGACGACGATATGACCAAAATGATGGTGACGGCACGGCAAATGCTCGATGAGAATGATGAATACGTCGGGCTGGTGGTTGGCAATCAGAGTGAACATTTCTGCGCCGGAGCAAATATTTTCGCCATTGCCGTAGGCGCGCAACAAGGCATGTTCGACCAGATTGACAAAATGGTTTCTGCATTGCAAAACGCACTGATGGACTTCCGCTACAGCTCCAAACCGGTGGTCATTGCCCCGTTTGGGATGGTTCTGGGCGGGGGCGGTGAAATTGTGCTCGCCGGTTCGCGACGGGTGGCGCACGCTGAAAGTTACATCGGGCAGGTGGAAGTGGGCGTGGGGTTGGTTCCCGCCGGTGGCGGGATGAAAGAATTTGTGCGCAGGGTAATGACCAAAGGGATACAAATGGCCCCCCACACCGACCCGCTGCCGCTGGCGCAACGCATCTTTGAAACCATCGGCATGGCAAAAGTCAGCACCAGCGCCGCCGAAGCGAAAGACCTCGGTTTTTTGGATGACAACGACCGCATCATTATGAACCGCGATTTTCTGCTGTACGAAGCGAAACAGGAAGTGCTGACGATGGTGCGCGAAGGGTACGTCGCCCCGCCGCACCCCAAACTGTACGCCGCCGGGCGCGATATTCTTGCCGCGCTGAATACCGGATTGTGGATGATGCGTCAGGGCAATTACATCAGCGACCACGATTTACTCATCGGCAAAAAACTGGCAACCATCATTGCCGGTGGCAACCTCAGCGCTCCGGCATGGGTTGACGAGCAATATTTTCTCGATTTGGAACGGGAAGCCTTTGTGGAATTAACCAAAGAAGAGAAAAGCATCGCCCGCATCTGGCACATGCTGCAAACCGGCAAGCCACTGCGGAACTGAGGAGTGATCATTGGTCATTTGTCGTTCGCAAATGTATTACGTGTTGCGTAAAACGCAACACGTAATACATTTGCAACCTTGAAACATTGAACTAAAGTATCTATTCAGTTACACAGAGAAACTGCAGCGATTCACAGAGGAAAATCAGTATTTTCATAAAAAATCTCTGCGGTCTCTGTGAAAACTCGGTGATTCTCTGTGTTCCGATAAACACCTTGAATAGTTACGAACCAAAAACCTGAAACCTGAAACACACTCGGAGGACATAAATGAGAGAAGCAGTAATTGTTGCCGCCACCCGCACCGCGGTCGGCAGAGCGAAAAAAGGAACCCTCGCCCATTACCGCCCTGAAGATATGGGCGCGATGGTCATAAAAAATCTATTGGAACGTGTGCCGGCACTAAACCCGGAAGAAATCGAAGATGTCATCATCGGCTGCGCCATGCCCGAAGGTCAACAAGGGTTGAATATGGCACGCATCATCGCCCTGCGCGCGGAATTGCCGGTGAGCGTCCCCGCGATGACTGTTAACCGCTTTTGCTCATCGGGGTTACAAACCATCGCCAATGGGTTTCACGAAATCATGGTCGGCATGAGCGATGTGGTCATTGCTGGCGGGGTAGAAAGTATGAGTGCCGTGCCGATGACGGGGGTGCAATTTCGTTCCAATCCGTGGCTGGTAGAACATCACCCCGAAATCTACATCAACATGGGTCTCACTGCCGAAAACGTGGCTGACCAATATAACGTGAGCCGCACAGAGCAAGATGAATTTGCCGTGCGCTCGCACAAGCGGGCCGCTGCCGCCATTGATGCTGGAAAATTCAAAGATGAAATCACCCCGCTCGATGTGGAAATCGTCACCCCCACCGAAACCAAACACATCACCTTTGACACCGATGAACTTTTGCGGCGCGGCACAAATATGGAAGGACTGGCAAAACTAAAACCCGTCTTCAAATTAGGCGGCTCGGTTACTGCCGGAAATTCTTCTCCCCTCAGCGATGGCGCAGCGGCAGTCGTGGTGATGTCCCGCGAAAAAGCAGACGCGTTGGGATTGAAACCGCTGGCGCGGCTGGTAAGTTTCGCTGTGGGCGCTGTGCCACCAGAACTGATGGGCATCGGCCCGGTGGTAGCGGTTCCCAAAGCCTTAAAACAAGCCGGATTGGCACTGAGCGCCATTGACCTGATTGAGCTGAATGAGGCATTTGCCGCGCAATCAGTGGCTGTCATCCGCGAGTTGGGTCTCGAAATGGAAAAAACCAACGTCAACGGTGGCGCCATCGCGCTGGGGCACCCGTTGGGCGCAACCGGCGCAAAACTAACCACCCAGCTCATCAATGAAATGAAGCACCGCAATTCAAAATATGGTATGGTTACCATGTGCATCGGCGGTGGTATGGGCGCCGCCGGTATTTTTGAAAATCTGCAATAGAGAACGTGACGCGTGAAACGTGAAAAAATTTCACGTTTCACGTTTCATCAACTTGCGCTGCTTGCCAACCGGCACGTCACCCAGCCTTTTTCCGGGGCAAACAGAAATGTCAGCGCGAAGATCGCCGTACACACCAGCACAATGGCCGCTCCCGACGCCACACTAAAATAGAATGACAAATATAGCCCTATCACACCAGAGAACGCCCCAATAGACGCCGCCAACGCCATCATTGAAGCCAATCTGCGTGTAAGCAAATAGGCCGTCGCCGGAGGCGTTATCAACATCGCCACCATTAGCGCTACGCCCACCGTTTGCAAAGACACCACAATTGTTATCGCAATCAGCACCAGCAGCAAGTAATTCAACAGATTCGCTGGCAACCGCAAGGTAGAGGCGAGGACCGGGTCAAAAGATAGTACCATAAACTCTTTGTAAAACGCCAATACCACTAAAATTACCAGTCCCCCAAAGGCGCCGGTCATCCACAAATCTCCCGTCGATACCCCTAACACGTTGCCAAACAAAAAATGCACCAAATCGACCGCGTAGCTGCGGATGGTGGAAATGAGCGCAATCCCCAACGCAAACATCCCCGCAAACACAATGCCAATCGCCGTATCTTCTTTCATTGCCGAGCCCTTGCTGATACCACCAATGCCAATTGCTGCCAGAATAGCAGTTGCCATACTCACCCAGAAAACCGTCCCCTGCCCTCCCCCACTGAGCAGGTAGCCAATCGCCACGCCGGGCAAAATCGCGTGCGCCAGCGCATCGCCAAAAAAAGCCATCCCCCGCAATACCACATACGTTCCCACCGTAGCACACACAATGCCCACCATCATCGCCGCAAGCAGTCCTCTCACCATAAATGGATAAGTTAGTGGTTCCAAAAACAGATTAATGATATTAACCATCGTTGCTCCATTCCATCTTGAATATAAAGGTCGCAGACCCGTACCAGGAGTGCATCGGTTTTTCAGTATCCCCGCACACTTATACACCCTTCAACCACCACACGTCAAATTAGTGAGACTTCTTCTCATTGAAATAATTTTTCAAGCATTTTTTATAAAAATTGACAATAATCCTTTGTCATCTTATAATTTCGCACTTGTAGTCTTGCATTTAACAATCAAATGGGGTTTGAAATTTCCCCCATCTTCCCTCCTCTCCTGTTGGCGGGGGAGAAGATTGGAGCAGGGGGCGAATAGTTGCCCGTATATATTGAATCATCGAGAAGGGAATACACCTATGGCAAAAATTTTATGGGTCGAAAAGCAGATTGATTATGAGCCGCAAGGCATTATGTCGATGTCCGCCGTGCTAAAAAAAGCCGGACATGAGGTTGAACTTGCAATTTGTGCACAGGAAGATCCCATAGACGTGGCCAAAAAATTTGAACCGGATATTTTAGGCTACAGCACCATGACCGGCTCTCAACATTATTATTTTGATGTGAACCGACAAATACGAAATGCCCTGAACAGACCGGTAATGTCTGTTTTTGGTGGCCCGCATCCCACGTTTTTCCCGGATATGATTAATGAACCGGGGGTCGATGGTGTATGCGTGGGCGAAGGCGAATACCCTATGCTAAACCTGGCAAACGCTCTGGATAACGGAGGCTTTCACCCAGATATACCCAACTGGTGGTTCAAAATAGATGGTGGCGAAATTGTAAAAAATCCGGTACGTCCTCTCATTCGGCAATTGGGAGAGTTGCCCCAGCCCGACCGCGGCTTAATTTATAACAAACATCACCCCACCCGCATCAGTCCCATTAAACATTTTATGGCAAGTAGAGGGTGTCCTTACAGTTGCACCTATTGCTTTAACCATGCCTGGTACCAAATTTATACCCGCGAAAAACGGGGCTATCAATTCCCGGTAGATTGGGTAATCAACGAAGTGCAGTGGGTAAGAGAACGCTATCCCCTGGAGCAGGTAGTTTTTCTCGATGATCTGTTCATCATTTTTGTGGATTGGTTGGAAGAATTTGCCGAAAAATTCCCCAAAGAAGTCGGGCTACCCTTTTTTGCCAATGTGAGAGCGAATCTGCTCACCCCGGAAAAGGTGGCGTTGCTGAAAAAGGCCGGCGCAAACACCGTGAGCATGGGTATCGAAGCGGGGAACGACTATCTGCGCAACGATTTGTTGAAGCGCAAAATGAGTCGCGAAGCCATCATCGAAGCAGGCCTGATGCTCGATGAGGCAGGTATTAATCTTACCTCAACCAATATTCTGGCCTTGCCCACCGCCACCATCGAAGATGATTTTGAAACCGTCCACCTCAATGCAGAAGCAAAAGTAAAATACGCCCACGCCTTCCTCTTCCAGCCCTATCCCGCCACCGAGTTAGGTGAATTCACCAAGCAAAATGGACATATGGCCGGCAGCTTTGAAGACATCGGCGCTATTGCGTGGGACAGTTCCATTTTGGTGCGCGACGAAAAAGAAAAAAACCAGATGGAACATCTGCAACGTTGGTTTGCCGTTGCAGTAGAGTTCCCCTGGCTCATCCCCGTGATTCGACAATTAATAAAACTCCCCAGAAACAAAGTCGTTGATGCCGTTTTCTGGTGGATTCACAAACTATTCAAAGGCTGGGCCATTACCCGGCGCGTGCATCCTATAAAAATCACCCCCAAAGTTATTATTGAAAATGCGCAACACTTTATGAGAATGGAAGCTTAGACTAACATTCAGCAACATCGATTATTTGGGCACGATTTTTCGTGCCTTTTTTGTTTTAAGGGAAAATCTTGCTATAATGAATTGTTTGATGATTACAGTTGGATAATCATCAATATTGGGGATGGACGTTCTCCTTCCCGTAAACTTTCAGCTTCCCGGAAGGATTACCCCGACAATCAGTTACACAAACATAAACGATTGGGACAAATCTATGATGTCTGCATCTGTAATTCACTATCACCCCGAAGTTGAAGACGCATTGAAAGCTCACCACCCCGTTGTGGCGTTGGAATCCACGCTAATAACTCACGGGTTTCCAAACCCTCAAAATCTTAATATCGCGCGCACCATTGAAGCTGTGGTGCGCGAACAGGGTGCTATTCCGGCAACCATCGCCCTTTTGCACGGACAAGTCACTGTGGGGCTTACCGATGCACAACTCACCGCACTGGCCGATGATCCCCAGGCGCGCAAATGCTCGGTGCGAGACCTGCCCCTGGCTTTGGCCAGGCAAGAGAATGGGGCAACCACCGTAGCCGCAACAATGGTCATCGCTCATCGCGCGGGAATTCGTGTCTTTGCCACCGGCGGCATCGGCGGCGTGCACCGGGGCAACAGCCACGATATTTCTACAGATTTGACGGAATTGGGACGCACCCCCATCACTGTGGTTTGTGCAGGAATGAAAGCCTTTTTAGATTTACCTGCCAGTTTGGAATATTTGGAGACACAAGCCGTTCCCGTACTGGGCTACCAAAGCGATGAACTTCCCGCATTTTACAGTCGGCAGAGTGGCTTGCCGGTGGATTACCGCGTTAATTCCCCAGCAGACGTCGCCAATGTCATTCATGCACGTTATGCGC
>CAYPUV010000113.1:0-12494 GCA_964413895.1 uncultured Anaerolineaceae bacterium | reverse complement strand
TCAGTGTATCTTTGTGTTTTCTCCGTGTTTCTCTGTGTAACTGAATAGATACCTTTATTTAACGCTTAATCCGTATCACCCACATCCGCCACCGACGCGACGTGTACCGATAAACACCGCCGCAACGAATCTCGTTGCGGCGGTTGGGGCTGGCGGCCATTATTGTGCTTTGGGCATACGATTTCGCCAACGTGGGCGTCGGTGCCGGCGTTTGGGTACGGCAGATGCGGCGGCAGTCGCGGCTGCTTCTTTCTTCTGCCGGTTGGCTTCCACATACTTCCGAATACTTCCGAATTTCCTCTGCCGAGGGGCGGCGCATCACTGGCACACTATAATCTATCCCTTCTACGGTGCGGCGGGGCACTTTTCGCCCCAATATATATTCAATCCGATGCACCATCCGCTCATCATCCGGCGCGACAAACGTATATGCTGCCCCCACCGCTTGGGCGCGTCCGGTGCGTCCAATTCGATGCACATAATCTTCTGCTTGCTGCGGTACATCATAATTGATGACATGCGAAATGCCCTCCACATCAATACCGCGGGCGGCAATATCGGTGGCGACGAGCACGCGGGTTTTTCCCCGCCGAAACGATTCCAGCGCACGCACCCGCTGCCCTTGCGAGCGGTTGCCGTGAATCACAGCAGCAGAAACGTGGTCGCGTTTCAATTTGCGTGCAATGCGGTCGGCGCGGTGTTTAGTGCGCGAAAAAATCAGCACACTTTCTAACTTTTCATCTTGCAATAATTTTTGCAACAGTTGGAATTTTAAATGTTCTGGCACCGGATACAGCGTTTGCGTAATGGCATCCGGCGTGACTGTTTTTTCCACTTCGACGCGCACCGGGGCGCGGGTCACTTCGCGGGAGAGGCTGACAATCGGTTGCAGGGTGGCGGAGAAAAGCATTGTCTGCCGCTCTGCAGGCAACAGGCGCACCACCCGCCGAATATCGGGCAAAAAACCAATGTCCAGCATACGGTCCGCTTCGTCCAGCACAAAAACTTGCAGGTCAGAAAACGTGACATTCCGCCGCCCTACATGGTCAAGCAGACGTCCGGGGGTGGCAATAACTACGTCAACGCCCTTTTTGAAGGCCTGCTCTTGCGGTTTGATGCCCACGCCGCCATACACGGTAACGATGCGCAACGGCAAATTCTTGCTCAACTGCGTTGCTTGTTCGGCGACCTGTAATGCCAGTTCGCGGGTGGGGACCAGCACCAACGCGCGCGGTTGGCGCGTGCGGGGCGTATCGAGCAATTTTTGCAGCAGTGGCAGTAAAAACGCCGCCGTTTTGCCCGTGCCTGTTTCGGCAGAACCGAGAATATCACGCCCGGTCAGCGCGTGCGGAACCGTCGCGCTCTGGATCGGGGTGGGATGTTCAAAACCCATCGCTTGCAGATTGTACTGCATTTGTGGGTCAATATTAAAATTATTAAATTGCATAAGATTCCTATGATGCGGCAAGATTTTTTGCCGAAGTGAACAGCCGCGGGGACACGTCGAGAGGGAAGAATAAGCTTCAATCTTCCCAGAAGCCTTAGGCTTCCGGGAAGAGGAAGACGTTACAGTTGATTAATTGATGGTAACCACCACCGAGTTGTTGCCATCGACATTGTTGGGTACGTATTTGTCGGCATGCCAATCATTTTCCCAGTGTGTGTTATTGATAAGGTACCGGAATTGAAATTCTTTCCCTTTTTCCAGATTGAGGGCCACTTTCCAAATGCCCCCTTTGACTTTTTTCATTAGAGCAGCGTTTTGGTCCCAATTATTAAAGTCGCCCACTACGGCAACCCGGGAAATGTGCTCGCCTAGTTGAGTTTCGACTTCTTTTTCAAGTTGAAACACGACCTTACACGTCGGCTTGGTCTTAAAAAAGGTTTTCTTTAGCATTTTTAACCTCCTGCTACAATCATCTGCTCAAAAAAAGAGCGTTGATTTAAGCAACGCCCTTGTTGAAAGCTGAAACTTTTTTATAATGGTAATGCAAGGCCAGTATTCTGGCAAATTTGTCCAGGAGATAATATTGTGTCAACCGCGGACCAAACCACCTCAGTTTACAATTTGCGCCAAAAAGTACGTCAGTTCATTGATGATCGAGACTGGGACCAATTTCATACTCCAAAAGATTTAGCAATTGGCGTAATTACTGAAGCCGGCGAACTACTGGAACATTTTCGCTTTCGCAGCGAGGCAGAGATAGTGCGATTGCTGGATGATACAAGCTACCGGCAAGCGCTGGAGCATGAACTGGCAGATGTGCTGTATTTTGTGCTGGCGCTCAGCAACAAATTGGACGTTGACCTGTCCCGGACGCTGGCAGAGAAAATGGAAATCTCTGCCCGGCGCTATCCTGTTGAAAAGGCACGCGGTAAAAACGCAAAGTACACGGAATACGAAACCGGGAATTAGAGAGGGGCGATTGGACGCCTTCGCCAGCGATGCCAACTTGCTTCTTTGGAACACGTGTGCTATAATTTCCTCGTGAATAGAACATTTGTTTTTGGTGATTGGAGGAAAAATGACATTAGCACAGGCAACAAATGGACGAGAAAAAGCGCTGGCAGCAACGTTAGACGAGCTGAAGAAACGGTTTGGTGATGGCGCTATTATGAAACTGGGCAAAGCTCAGCATCTGCAAGTGGAAGCAGTTTCGACCGGATGTTTGTCGCTGGATTTGGCTTTGGGGGTTGGTGGTTTGCCCAGAGGGCGTGTTATTGAAGTTTACGGGCCGGAATCTTCCGGGAAAACTACGTTGTGCCAACACGCCATCGCCGAAGTGCAAAAAATCGGCGGTGTAGCCGCCTTTATCGACGTGGAACACGCCCTCGACCCAACTTACGCCGCCCGCTGCGGGGTGGATATTGACAACCTGTACGTGTCGCAACCCGATACCGGCGAGCAAGCGTTGGAAATCACCGAAGCGTTGGTGCGTTCTGGCGCAGTGGATATTGTGGTGGTAGATAGTGTGGCGGCACTGGTTCCCCGCGCCGAAATTGAGGGGGAAATGGGTGACAGTCATATGGGTTTGCAAGCTCGCCTGATGAGTCAAGCCCTGCGCAAACTCTCTGGCACAGTGAAGCAGACCAACACGACCCTTATTTTCACCAATCAACTGCGGCAGAAAATTGGGGTGATGTTTGGCAATCCCGAAACAACGACAGGCGGGATGGCGCTGCGCTTCTACGCCTCGGTGCGGCTCGATATTCGGCGCATCCAGTCTATCAAAGATGGCGGCGAAGTTACCGGCAATCGAGTGCGCGTTACCGTGAAGAAAAACAAAGTCGCGCCACCGTTCAGAAAAGCAGAATTTGACATTATGTACAATCAAGGCATTTCCCGTACCGGCGACGTACTGGATTTAGGTGTGGAAGAAGGCATCATCACCAAACGCGGTGCGTTTTACAGCTACGGCGATATTCGTCTGGCCCAGGGACGGGAAAACGCCAAAGGGTTTCTGTCTGGCAACCGCTCCATCCTGTTTGAAATTGAAAACAAGATTCGGGCATTGAAGGGACTGCCGCCAGTAGCTTTTGTCGAACCGGAACCGGCCACAAAACCGACTATTTCCAAAAAGCAGGCCAAGCGTTCCCCCCAAACTAACCCCCGCAAAGCCAAAGAGACTGTGGCTGCGAAGGGGCAACCTGCCTCCACACCGATGTTTTAGCTTAAAGGGGCGATTCGCGAATCGCCCCTACGCAATATTGCGGCTGTCCCATCAAATAACTCGGATTGATAGCTAAAATTGATGAGATAATTAAAGATGAGATGCATTTGCCCTGAGTACCCCTCCCGACCGTTAGGGCTGTTGCAAAGTCGTGCGCTCCCTCACCCCGCCCTTCTCGGTGGGTTGAGAGGACGGGTTAAGAAAAGGGTGGAGGTCATTGCGCACGGGTCTCATCCCATTGCACAGAGCTATTGTGATGATGCCCGTTTGGGGCGTGTTGATTGTCAGGGTGAAGTTCAACCCTCTCGCCCTCCACAAGCAGCTTATCCTGGCCGGTCATGGTTTCTGTAGCGCCAACTTCTTCCCGTTGCCTATCTGATCCAGAGACCAATTTAAACCTGGTCACAATGGCCGCCAGCGTTTCGGCCACACCCTGAAGCGCTTGTGCAGACGCTGCAACCTCTTCCACCTGAGCGTTCATCTCTTCTGCAGCAGCGCTCACTTCTTCCACCGCCGCGCCATTCTCTTCGCTCACAGAGACAATACTTTCAATCGCGTCCATCACTTCTGCGGAGCTGGCGGCCATTTCTTCAGTGGCCGCCGTGTTTTCCTCAATTACCGCCGACACTGTTTCAATTGATTGCACCAGCGTCCCCGATGAAGCCGCAATTTGTTGTGCCACGCCGGCAATTTCTGCCATCTGTTGATTCACTGTTTCTGCTGTTTCCAAAATGCGCGCCAGTGCCTCGCCTGCTGCATCTGCTTTGGATGCCCCGTTTTGTACTTCAACCGTACTCTCGTCCATCGCCACTATGGCGTCGTTTACCGTTTGCTGAATATCTTTCACCAGCCCCGCAATTTCGCCGGTGGCCGTCGCTGCTTTCTCTGCCAGTTTGCGTACCTCGTCTGCCACCACGGCAAATCCTTTGCCGTGTTCCCCGGCGCGGGCGGCTTCGATGGCGGCATTCAGCGCCAGCAGGTTCGTTTGCGCGGCAATGTCATCAATCGTTTCCACAATCACGCCAATCTGTTTAGATCGCTGTCCCATTTCTTGCACTTTTTGGGCGGAAAGTCCCACCTTAATTTTTATGTTTTGCATCCCCGACAAAGTTTCATCAATGGTTTTTACGCCATCATGGGCGGCCCGGGCAGATTGAGCGGCCCCTTCGGCGCCGTTCTGAGCATTTGTTGCCACCTGCTGAATAGCCGTATTAATTTGGGCCGTGACCTCAGAGGCTTTTGCTATTGCCTGCGCCTGTTCTTGTGCGCCTTTGGCCACGCCATCAATGGCGCGAGTAAGTTGCTCAACATTATTGGTCGTGTGAGCCATACCTTCAGATTGCTGCGCTGTTCCCTGAGCTATTTGTTGAACGGTAGCAGCAACCTGCACGGTTGCCTCTCCAGATTGGTTGGCTGCCATAGCAAGCTGCGTAGACGCCGTGCTCACATTTGCCGTAACCTCGTTTATCTGCCCCATCGCCTCACGCAAGCCAACAATCATTTCGGCAAAAGCGTTGCCCAGCACATCTTTTTCTGATTGAGGGGTTACGGTAACTGTCAGATCACCTTGAGCTAAATGTCTGGCGGCGGCTGCCATTTTTTGCTGGTACGCAATCATCTTGCGGAAGGCAGTGACCATCGCACCGATTTCATCATTGCTTTTGAGATTGATGGTTTGGTTAATATCACCCATAGCCAACCCTTCGCTGGCGCGAGCCACGGTTTTAGTTGCCCGCGAGATAGTGAAGGAATAGTACAGGCCCAGCCCCAGCGCCAATATCGCGGCGATGACGCCGGTGGCCATTGATAGTGCCATCGCTTTTCTTCGTGTCGCCTCCATCGCTGCTTTGGTATGGTCTATTAATATACCAGCACTGGTTTCAATATCTTTGAGGTTGCCCAGAAATTCATGTGCTGATGTGTTAAACGCTTCCATTTTTGCCAACGCTTCTGCTTGCTTGCCGGCGTGAAACAGGTCAACCATTTCAAAACCTATGGTTACAGTATTTTTCTCATCGTCAGCAACCTCTAGTAATATATCAAGTTGCTTTCCTTCAAGTAATGGACGGGTTGCTATTACTTCAGAATCAAATTTGGCCCGTACAATTTGCAAGTTTTGCCGGACTTCATTGCTGTCGTGTAGTGCAAGATCGGTTAATAACGCTTGTTCGTGCTGCGCCAGGATCGTTAAATTCATAGCATGGCCTGCCGTCGCAAACCCCTTATTTACAAGTTTGTCTACAGTATAGTTCATAGCACGCAAGTTCACGTACACAGTGACCAGAATGACTATCATGAATCCAACAATCAACATAAAACTGCCCAATAATTTAGCTTTGATACTTAATTTCATGCTGTGGCCTCCTGAAATTTTACTATTGTGGCACGAGAACCTCATCACATCCTGTTTTTCCATGTCCCATTTTTCTATCGGCAAAAGATTAGCCTGACTAAATGGGGGAAAACCCTACTTCTGCAAAAAAGAATTGGTGGTTTCTCTGTTAGGTGTTGGTGTGGGGAGGGGAAGGAGAACACAACAATTTTCCCAAATCTGACGATTGTTTCAACCGGCAAGACTTTTTTATTTGACACAAACTTGTGTTTTGGTACAATTAGTGTAAACAATACACTAAGGGGGGTGTATGGTCAGCCCAGAAACTTATAATCCCACTGCTTACGAACGTCCCTCTGTAACCGTAGACGTTGTAATTTTCTCCATCATCGACACCGAATTAAAAGTGCTGCTGATAAAAAGAAAAAACTGGCCGTTTGCGGGAGCATGGGCCTTCCCCGGTGGATTTGTGGACATTCAGGAGAGTTTGGAAAATGCCGCTTACCGGGAGTTGCAAGAAGAAACCGGCCTCGAACGAGAATCGCTTTATCTGGAGCAACTCTATACATTTGGCGACCCACACCGAGATACACGCATGCGCGTGATCACGGTAGCCTATTTTGCGCTGGTGAGCGCAGATAGAATAAAAAGCCCGGAGGCCGGAGACGATGCGGCCACCGTGGGTTGGTTTTCAGCTTATCACCCTCCCGAACTGGCATTTGATCACCGTCAAATATTAACGTATGCCATCACCCGCCTGCGGTACAAGCTAGAATACAGCGCGGTGGGTTTTCAACTTTTGCCCGAAACATTCACTCTGCGCGAATTACAGCAGGCGTATGAAGTTGTACTCGACGAAAAACTGGACAAAGGCAATTTTCGCAGCAAACTCCGCAAAGCCGATGTGGTTGAGCCCACTCCGCGTTATCGCCAAACCGGCGGTAGACCAGCGCGGCTGTATCGCTTCAAAGCTGATGCGGTTGCTGAAGTAAAAAGACGGCGACTGTTTCCCTGAAACACTGTTTGGAGGCATTCCACTACAGATTCCCAACCTGGTGCAATTCCAAGAGACATTTTCGGGGACACATACATTGTTTCAAAATGTAGTAGTGACAGAGTACTGCTCTGTCACTACTACAACCACACGGTTCTTGACGGAAACATGATGCACGAATTTCTGGTTTGAAATTGCACTAGCAATCTTTAACCGTGACCCAGGAGGTAATCATGAATATTGACACCTTGCTCACCAATAGTAAACCGTTTTTACAATACGTGTTGAACTGGCGTAACACCCTACCGGTACTCTCAATGGCAGATGTGATAGGCGAACACCCGGAACGGGTTGCTGTAATTTCCGTTGACGTTATCAACGGCTTTTGCTACGAAGGGTCGCTTGCCAGTCCCCGTGTGGCAAACCTGGTCGATCCCATTACAACGTTATTTAAAAAGTGTTATGCAGCCGGGGTACGAAATTTTATCCTTACGCAAGACGCCCACCTCGCCGACGCGGTGGAGTTTGAAAACTATCCCCCCCATTGCGTGCGCGGTACGTCGGAAAGCGACACCGTAGACAGCTTTAAGCAGTTACCGTTCTGGAATCTGTTTCAAGTTATGCCCAAACAATCCATTAGTTCTGCCATCCAAACTGATCTTGACCCCTGGCTCAACACTCATCCCCAAGTCGACACCTTCGTTGCCGTGGGAGACTGCACCGATCTCTGCACCTACCAGTTGGCAATGCACCTGAAACTGCGCGGGAATGCTGCCAACAAAAAGGTGCGGGTGGTTTTGCCCGTCGACTGCGTAGACACTTATGATTTGCCGGTTAACGTGGCACAAGAAATCGGCGCTGTTCCCCACGATGGCGATCTGCTCCAGCACATTTTTTTGTACAGTATGATGCTCAACGGTGTGGAAATTGTGGCGAAAATCAAATGAATGCGGGGCTGACAGGGAGAGAAATTGCAGCTAATCTCCAATCCTACGCTTCACTTAAAATTTTGCGGAGATAATCTTTATGTCTATTTTCAACAATCGGCGATTAACCAATAACGTTTTTAAGCTAGACGTTGAACGGATGCGGCGGGGATGGTACTCCGACAAATATTTTATCAACATTGCTGATACGCTGACCAAATTAGCCCAGGCTAATTATCAGTTCCAGGGACATTCTCCCCGTGTGATTGCAAGCAATTTAGATGCCACAAAATTGCGCACCGGCAACGTGTGGGTAGAAATGCAAATCTTCACCCGCCGCGAGCCGATGACCGTGGTCGCTGGGGTTGACAAAGCTCTGAGCATGCTCCGTCATTGCGCCGGTCACTTTGACGCCGCAGGGCATTTTGTAGAAACGTGGTCAGATTTAGAAGTTGAAGCAGTACAAGATGGCGTGGTGATCCCCTACCACGGCGACCTGACCCAATTGAAGCCGGCCATGAAAATTCGGGGGCGTTATCGAGACATTGCCATCCTGGAGACACCGATGCTCGGCGCGTTAACGCGCGGAAGCCGGATTGCAACCAACGTGTACAACACCCTGGTGGCCGCAAAAGGGAAACCGGTACTTTTTTTCCCCGCCCGCTTCGACGCGCATGAGGTGCAGGCCGCCGATGGCTATGCCTACGACATCGCCGTAAAACGTTTTAACTATGATTACGGCAGCGACGTCGCCTCGTTTGTTTCCACCGATGCACAGGGAGACTGGTGGGGTGGCCTCGGTGGGGGAACGGTGGCGCACGCCGCCATCGCCAGTTTTTTGGGCGATACAGTAGAAGCAATGCTGGCCTTCGCCGCGACCCAGGCGCTTAGCGTACCCCGTGTAGCGCTGGTTGACTTCAACAACGATTCGGTGGGAACGAGCCTGGCGGTTCTGCGGGCGATGTTTAACCGCTACCGGGCGGCAAAAGATGCGGGGGATGAGACCGAAGCGGAAAAATATCGCCTGTTTGGCGTGCGTCTCGACACTGCCAGCAATATGCGCGACGTCAGCCTGGCTCCACTGGGCGACAAGAAATTGGACAATGGCGTGAACCCCCGTTTGGTGTGGGTTGTGCGGCAGGCAATTGATTCCGCGTGGGAAAGCTGGGAGTTACCCTCATCCTGGCAAAACAAAGCAGCAGCATATTGCAAAAACGTAAAAATCGTGGTCAGTGGTGGTTTCGATCCGATAAAGATAAAACACTTTGAAGATTTAAATGTCCCCGCCGATATTTATGGCGTGGGGTCAAGCCTGATGAGCAACGATGGATACTTAAGCACCAACACCGATTTCACCGCCGATGTGGTTCGGGTTCGGTTGCAGAGCCAATGGATAGAAATGGCAAAAACAGGGCGTGCCGCATGTGATAATCCTGCCCTCAAACCGGTGGATATTTCCTCGTTGTAACCATACGCCGCACCCACCCCGCAGAAAATGTTTGCAGATTTGATGAATGTTTGTCATAATGGTACACGAGGGAAAGTTGCCTGTGAATAATATTACACATCGCCGGCGACAAACAACAATCAATGCAGCAGCTAAAGCAATGGTTTGAAATTATAGCCAACCACTCCGGCAATTGGGAGTACTGGATTGCCCCGGAAGGCGTTTGCCTCTACGCATCGCCGGCGAGCGAGCAGATCACCGGCTACCCTCCCAAAACCTTTGAGTCCGACGCCGACCTGCTGCAAAAAATCGCCCACCCCGATGATCGCCACAAGATTATTGATCACCACCACAACCTTACAGCCAATGGCTCAATAGAGGCGATAGAATTTCGCATCATCACCCGCAGCGGCGATGTTCGCTGGCTCAGCCACGTTTGTCATCCCCTGTTTGACAAAAACGGACGAGATATTGGACGACGCGGCATCAATCGGGACATAACCACACGCAAAACAGTCGAAGCCCAATTGCATAACCTTGTTCAGATTGTGGAACAAAGCCCCGCTATTGTGATAATGACCAACATCAACGGCGAAATTGAATATGTCAACCCAAAATTTACGCAAGTAACAGGATACACGGCAGAAGAAGTTATTGGACAAAACCCCCGCTTGCTAAAATCAGGGGAAATGTCGCCGGAAGCCTATGAAGAATTGTGGCAAAAGATCACCGCCGGAGAAGAATGGCACGGAGAATTCCACAATAAGAAAAAGAACGGCGACCTCTTTTGGGTATCCGCATCCATTGTACCGTTGTGGAGCGCTGGTGGCGAGATCACGCAGTTTGTGGGCATTCAGCAGGATATTAGCTTGCGCAAAAAGACGGAAGCCGCACTGAACGCCAGCGTTCGGCAACTTGGCATTCTCAGCCGTAAACTGGTCCGCGCTCAGGAGGAAGAACGGCAACGCATTTCTGCTGAATTGCACAACGAAGCAAGCCAGGCGCTGATTGCGCTGAAAATAAGCCTGGAACTGATACAGGCTCGTGTTCCGCCTCAGCTTAAATCACTCAATCAACGCCTGGCTAACGTCGTCGCCCTCACCGAAACCACGATGGAACAAATTCGGCTGCTGGCGCAAAACCTGCGTCCCCCAGCCATCGATGCCCTGGGGTTGGACGCGGCATTAGAGAGTTTTTGCCACGATTTTGCCAGGCACACACACCTGAAAATTGACTATTTCGGTGTATCGGTGCCGCCGCTGCCCGACGTAATTAGCATTAGCCTGTATCGGTTTTTGCAAGAAGCGTGCGCCAACATTGCCAAACACGCGCAGGCAACATCAGCAACCGTTGCATTGACCCTTGATTCCGACACTATTAATTTGGTGGTGGAAGATGACGGGCATGGGTTTGATGTAAACACCATCTTCGCGCCCGCATCGATTTCGACTGGCAAAGGCATTGGATTACCAGGGCTTAGGGACCGTTTTAAGTTACTGGGGGGCAGCTTCGTTGTTGAATCTCAGCCAAAACAAGGAACCCGGTTGGTAGCTTCAGTCCCTGTGGAGCAACCCTTATGATCCGCGTAATCTTGGCAGAAGATCACCATCTGGTTCGACAGGGCATTAAGGCGCTGCTGGAAAAAATGTCTAACATTGACGTTGTGGGTGAAGCAGAAAATGGCCAGCAAGCGATTGAGTTGGTCCAACATCTGGCTCCTGATGTAGCGCTATTGGATGTTGCAATGCCGCACTTAAACGGCATTCAGGTCCTTGCGCAAATCCGCGCCCTGAACATTCCCACGCGGGTAGTCATCCTATCGATGCACACCGACACCTTGTTGGTGCGGCAAGCGTTGCTGCAAGGCGCTAGTGGGTACCTGCTCAAACAAGCGGTGACGGAAGAGCTGTGGTGGGCAATTTATACAGCTCATCGAAAGGGAATTTATTTAAGCTCTGCGTTGAACGTCAACGTGGCTGATTTGCTCGCGACTCCCTCTCTCGTCCCCCAAACGCCATTCGAGCAATTATCCCCTCGTGAATGGGAACTGCTGCACCTCATTGCCGAAGGGCACACAAATAACGAGATGGCCCATATTCTGCACCTCAGCGTAAAAACCATCGAAAAGCATCGTGCCAGTTTAATGGCAAAACTGAACGTCCATGACGTAGCCGGATTGATAAAGAAAGCCATAAAGTATGGTGCTATTTTGTTGGATGAGTGATCTGGGTTCTCTTCTCGGCAACCTTTGCATACGTGGTTGAATTACCGAACTGACGTTAATACATATATTTTTCCCAGGCATTACAAGCTTCCACACTGGTAACATAAGCCATTGCAAAATATCTGGGTCTGGCAGGCTGGGTTAGCAGTTGCATATTTGCTTCGGCGGGCGTTTTGTTGCCTTTTTTGCTATTGCATTTTTTACAAGCCGCCACAACATTGTCCCACGTTGTTTTCCCCCCTCTTGAGCGGGGAATAACGTGGTCAATGGTTAAGTGCTGCCGCCCAGGTTGCACGCCGCAATACTGGCAGGTGTAGCGGTCTCGCACCAGCAGCGCCCGCCGGGAAACCGGTAGCGAAATCCGGTGCGGAATGCGGACATAATACACCAGTCGAATCACCAGTGGAACGGGCAGCGTTAAATGTTCAGACCGCAAAACCGCCTCCGCTGCTTCTACCACCTCTGCCTTTTCCTTGAGCAAAAGTACAATGGCACGTTGGATTGAAACGACGCTCAAGGGTTCAAAAGAGGCATTTAACACTAGCACACTGCTCAAAGCGTGTCTCCTTCGTAACTTATAACCCTTTGCAATTCACACAAATTATAACAAACCGATTTTTTCAGGTCAAATAACTACTAAATAGGGGGCGCATTTCAAGATTCAGGCAGGTTTGATGATCGCATCCTGAGGGGCGCGGAACAACGGTGACGCGCGTAGCGAAGGGTGCGGATAGAGCACCGACTTTTAGCAAGCCTGCACCCTTCGCCACGGCTTTCACTACGTTCAAGCCTACTCAGGATGCTGGATTCGGATATTCGCCTAAAAACTGAAACGCACTCATCTTCAGGGCAAACGCATACTCAATGGAATGTACCTGGGCGGCGGGATTTTTCTTGAAA
>CAYPUV010000112.1:0-12512 GCA_964413895.1 uncultured Anaerolineaceae bacterium | reverse complement strand
AAGCTGGAAGCGCAATAGTTCACCGAATTTGTTTGCGCCCTGGGTAACGTGTCGATTTGCATTTTGTTGCGTGATGCGCACCGCGCACAAAACAATACAAACCTTCTATTTTGGTTTGTTGCCTGCCGTACCCACCGGAACCAGTTCAGTTGCGCCGTACACCGGGCGACCGCTGCGCTCGTAAAATGCCTCCAGAATATTCTCTTCCAGGTTCAGGGGACGGTACAGCGCCTTAAAATCGCCGCTGCGGTCGAAAATCACTTCATCCGGCGCGCGCCACAAAAATATTGCCGCTTGGGGCCGCAAGTGTGGCGCAATGATTTCGTCAAAGCGACTGGAATCTCCCCAATTGTATCCAAATACCTCAATGGGCGTAATGCGTCCGGCAGTTAAATAAGTCACAGGGGCCGACAGTCCCCAGTCCATTGCCACAACGGGGCGCCCCGCGGCGTGCCGGGCAAGCCAGGCTACTTCATCGTAAATGGCATCAGAGTGACCGCTCAGGCCGCCGCTGGTGGTTAAGGCGCGATGATACTGCCAGGTTGTCGTCGCATCGGTGGCAACCAAAAGCGCCAGAATCACGGGCAGGGCGATTTTCAACCAGGCAGGGCGTGGCAACTGACGCACCAAGTCGCTGCCTGTTGCGGCCAGTGCTATGGCGGGCCACACCATAATCAGCGCAAAATGGGTGATCCACAGTGCCGATACCGTGATAATACTTTCCACAACCACCAACCCGATCACCACAAAAGGAATGAGGCCGGTGGTCTTTTTGTGTTTCAGGGCCAACCACACACTGGCGATGAATGCCAGCGCAAAAATGACGGGGAAGAAGTTATTCGTGTAGATGTCACCCAGGTACCAGAAGTGCCCCCCATTGAGCAGCGCAACCAGCTCACCGAGGCGGGTTGCCAGGTTCGATAGAACGGCTGTGTTGTCCACGCCATAGTAGGATGTGGCGGCGTTTTGCCCAACGCTTTTGAACGTGCCACCGGTTTGCAGATTGTAGATAATCAGGGGCCACATGCCGAGCAGCCCTGCCGCCAGCAATCCCAACCCTTGCAACGCCAGTGTGCGCACTGCCGCACCCCGTCGGGATCTCTCTATCAGCGGCCGCATTTGTGGTTGCACACTTTGCCACGCTCGAAGACCGGCTGTCAAAACGACTGCGCCGCCCAGCCCGACAATCAACCACAAAAATAACAATTTGGCGTAAAGACCCAATCCGAACAAAAAAGCGCCCAACACCGCCCAGCGATAGCGACGGCTGCGCCACCAGCGGAGCCAACTCCATGCCGCGGCCACCCCAATACCGGCGGTGATGGCGGTGACAAAAATCCCCTGTCGCGTCCAAAAAACAAATGTGGGGTTCATCACCAGTAGCGCTACCGCCGCCAGCCCTGCCCGGCGGTTTCGCGCCAGGTCGGCGGTGAACCCATACACCAGCAGCAGGGTGAGCACTCCCACAAAAACAGCGTAACTGCGCAGGCTGATGACCGTAATGCCACCCCATAGTAAAAATGGAATGCTGCCATAGGTGTTCAGCGCGCCGATATAATCTTGGGTTGTGAGCGGGAAAGGTTGCCCAAATAGTGAAATTGTACTGTTGCGGAATGCGTGCACCGGCTGATGTTTGAGCATTTGCACGGCGGGCACCACTTCAAAGGCTTCGTCGTAGTGTAACCCGGGCAGGTTAAGCTGGTAAAGAGAGACTGCCAGAAATAATGCCAGCAGGGGAATGAGCCACCACCGCGACATCTTGCTCAATCCTCAGCCAGGAGTTTTATGTCTGTAATCATGCTGTCGTAAATCCAGCCGGAAGCGTAGAGACGGATGGATTTGATGAAAGCCGGTTTATCCACACCCAGCCTATCCAGCAAATTTTCAGATTCGTATGGGTACCAGAGGAACTGAGCAATACTTTCATTATTATTGTCAGCTTCATTGTGCAGAATATAATTGCTGGGCGCGGGTTGATAGTAAAAGCCACGATACCAGGTGCGGTCATTGCCGTCCAGATCGCGGTAGTTCAATTGTAGCATAATGGGGAATTCGGTTCCCAGTTGGCCGCCGCCGGGCAGGCTCTGGTAGTTAAGGCGAATTTGCGCGTTGATGCGCAGTGAGCGAAAATCTTGTACGTCTTTGTTGATCTCTTGCTCAATGCTGGCTTCTGTGTGCACATTGTCCGTTCCGTTCGAGGTGAATTGCACTATCGCCTTTCTGCCAGCGGTCACAAGTTTCAGAGTGCTGGTTACAGCATTAACCGTATCAACTTTACTGATAAAATCATCACCTTTGATGGCGAGTGCTTTCAGCGTGCCAGTCATCGGGTCGGCGGGGACGTAAACCGTGGGCACCCACGATGCGTACAACCCCTGGCTAAAATCTCCATTGACAATCAGATTCTGTTCGGCAGTGGTGGGCGCGGTGGGGGGCTGGTGCAAGGCGATGGTCGTCAATTCACCCTCGGTAATGACGACCGTTTGTTGCTGGGCAGTAACCTGGGCGTCACCGGCGCGGGCCGTGATCTGCGTCTGATCGTTGCGAGATTCAACAGCAAAACTTCCCTGGGAGAGGATTGCTTTGGCATGCGGTGTGCGTATCCAGAACAGATGGATCCCGTTGTTGGGGGTGACGGATGCGCGAATTCGGCCCTGCACCACTTCCACCCCCAGTTCGGCAGGGTAGGGGCTAATGCTGAAGCGGGGTTCCCTGGCGCGATGCAGCACGAGTGTGGTGTTGTTGTACAGGGTTACAATGCTGCCATCAAAGAACGTCAGCACTGCCTGCGATGTGTCATCGGTAGAAACAATCGTCAACTCGTCAATCTCGCGGGCGGTGCCGTGCGTTAAGGGGATGGGTGTTTCGTCGTTGGCTGTTTTTGCAAGCACAGTCCCTCTGATTGAAGTGAGGGTTGTGGTGAAAATGGTGGAGGTATTGTACACATAGGCTCGCACACCAAGCGGAATGCTGACGGCAAGCGTGCAAAAAGTGATGAACGATAAAATTAAAACTATCCAGGCCGTACGCTCTGGATTCCTGCGCATTCGTCAAATCCCTCTGTTGGAGTGGTGTCAGTGTGCAATCATTGGTCGCCTGCTGAACAATGAGCTATAACGAAGCAACATTATACCATTAGCGCATGGGCTGGCAAAATCACTTGCCGGCAGTCACTACCACCATTATGATGGGTAAATGAATCTGAACCAGGTAGTTTTGGCGCCACATTTGTAGCCTCAATTATTCGCCCAATCTTCTGTTCACTGTTATAATTTAGCAAGATTTTGATTCTGTGTTTGGGAAGGGTGACATTATGGCAATTGATTTGTTTTCATCTTGTCCTGTGTGCGAACACGCACCTTTGGCTGCAGTGGGAAAGAGGTATCAGTGTGCCCACTGTGGTCTAATAGTAAAACCAAAACGACTTTTGGGGTTCAAATCTCACGACCAGTACGTGGTAAAAAATATTGGCTCCGCTTACGGTTTGGCAAAGCCGGGTATTGTGGGGCGTACTTTTCATTTAAACGAGTTGAAGAAATTTAAAGAGTGTGTTTATTCTGACGAGGAACTGGCCCAGGTGGCGCAGGGCAATATTGATGTGTTGCATCCACCTAGTAGCACGCTGGCGCAAATTTTGCTAGAGCAATTGCGCGAAACATGCTATCTTGAGGTTGATGGCCTACGTCGCGCCCACGGACCTGTGCTTGAAGAAAAGGGCGACCGCTTTCCAAAGGGACTGGCTCCGGTGGGAGGGATGACATGGAAAGATAAAGGAAACCTGTTTTTAACCAACAGCCGTCTTGTTTTTCCTAGCAATACCTTCACCTTTATTCGAATGGATCGCAAATTGGTGAGCCTGAAAACTTTTGAAAACGGTATCGCTATTCAGCGCAAAGGGGAAGATTTTGCCACTTATTTCGTGGGGTGCAGGGCACATCAAGCGGCGTTGATCGCCGCCTACATTCAGGGGAAACTCCCCAGTCTACGGAAGTCTGAATAGCTTTTGTACACCCGTCTGTTGCACCTGTGCCCTTTGGGTAAAGCCAGATTAGGCAGCATCCTGACAGTGAAAGCACTTAGATTTCAGACAATGAGATAACACTGTAGGGACAGACCAGCGGTCTGTCCCTACTCTTGTCTCCTGCTCTATGCTACGCCCTATTTCACCAACCAGAACACTTCCGTCTGCCACTCGGCGGGATTGGCAACTTCTCGCGGGTCAGTCCAATAGATTTCCCAGCACACCTGGTCGGTGCGGTATCCCTGCGCTTTCATCCAGTTTTCCAAAATGCCGTAGGTTTCCCCCAGTTTATCATACGGACCAATGTGCATTGTAGCGGCTGCTTCACCGCCGGGGATGGTGCTGGCTTGAATATCCCCCTCCCCTTCGGCCTGAATTTTTACTGGCACGCCGCATTCAAAGTCAACAGCATCCTCAGAGAATGAATGATACAGCGCGAACGGTGGGCCGGAAAGCTCAATGCCCTTCTGCTGGGTGAATTGCCAGACCTTGGGGATGATTTGCCCCATCACCGGCCCCAAATCCTGGGGTTTGGCTGTGGTACGAATGGTCAATGCGGGTTGCTCTTGAACAGACTTTACCTCAATTTTGTTGCTCATCTTTCACTCCTTTCAATATTAGTTTTCAGTATTCGGCTTTTGGTAATCAGCCCCTGCGCAGAAACCGACTGACCACACATTCCTAATAGCTGTCAGCCATTTTATCAACTTTAATTGTGTGCCTGCCCATCTCAATTTTGCCCGCTTGATAGCCAAACAATTGTTGGGTTAATGCGGGCAAACACATACCATCCACCACAAAAAAGTCATATCTTTATTATATAGGAACGTATGTTCTAGGTCAAGTAGAGGTGAAAAATTAGGGGAGGGGGAGTTTTACGCCTGCGATGGCTTGTGAGCGAGCGGACTGCACATGAGCGCTGAGGTCGAGAGGGGCTTCACCCGAAAAGAAGGCGATTGCCCGCACCCATGCTGTATCTTCCCAGAGGTAAACGGGTTCAGTGTGATTTTCCCATTTTTGTTTTCGATCATACTCATCCAGATTGTGGTGCAACACTTCCAGACGATGCTGGGTATCTGCAACCAAAACATCAACCGCCGCCGGACTTTCTGCAATAGCTAACGCATGCCGCAAATGTGGCAGACACAACCCGTCGGAAGCAGTGTGCAGCTTTTGAAATTCTGGCTGGACAATCTCTCGCACCAGCCACAGTAAATAGGTTTCTTCGCCGCGATTGACGATTTGACACACTCGACACGACTCTGTGGGGGATAGCTCTGCCAGCAGCGAGCTGGCGGGGAGCGACTTTGGGAGCAAGTTGGCGAGCCATTGTCCCACCAACCCATGCATACGCAGCCAGTGGCGCAATTTCTCTCGCTGAGTGGCAGCGGGCAAGGTTGTATGCTCGCGCCGGTGCGTCGCAAATCTTGTGCATGCTGCCAGCACTCGCTGGGTCAAATCATTGTAGATGATAGTGGTTCCCAAACCATTATTGTAGCGGTCCAGCTCAATGGCTTGCAATTCCCATGCGTGTTTGGAACACAACCCCAAACTGCGCACCAGATGGGTACGGGTGGTTACATCGTTGACACTCTCATGCAACAACCCGGTAATATAGCGGTCGCTGCTTTCCTGCCGCAGCCGGCACAGCGGACATCCCGGCTGTTTCATCGCCAGCTTCAAATGTAAGGTAATCAAATCCATGGATATTTTTCCAATCACACATTTCCAGATATCGCCGCCAGGGTTCGCATCCAGGCATCTTTTTCCTGATCCATCTTCTCATGTTGAAAACGGTAGTCGTTTTTGCGAATAAATTCATCCAATTGATGAATTAATCGCTGCCAAATTTGCAACTGAGCTGTAGTTAGTGCATTGAAGGTATCCTCATTGGCAACAAAGGTGAGTGCTTGTCGAAAATGTGGCAGACACAACCCGTCAGAGGTGCGATAGGCGTTCAACAGGGCATCTGTATCGAAGTATTCTACCAATGTTTGCAAATGACGCGTGCCGGCGTCGTGTTGGATAGTGCAAAGGGGGCACCGGGTTTGGGGGGCAAGGTCATGCACCAGCGACGCGGTTGCGAGGTTGGGGCGATGGTTGAACACGGGTAATTTTTGTCGCACGGATAATCCGGCATACGATTGGAACGTGCTCGCAGAAAGAATTTCAGAAACGGTGTGTAGCACATCCCTCATTAAAATGGATACGCCCAGTGCGGCGCCATTGCGCACCATTTGTTGAGCGTGTGTTTGGCAATACCCACGAGCGGCGTTCAACTGGTGACGGGTTTGCGGGTCGTTAACCAATTCCCACAATATGGTATCAATGGCTTGGTCAACGGTGCGTGCTTCCAGCCGGCATACCGGACAGCCTGATTCTGAAAATGCTTGTAGAAGGTCGTGGTAACCTAGCGGTTTGCTCAATTTTTTGTCCTGGGAAAGATACATTAAACGCATTAAAAACAAAAAACCCCTGCCAGCAGATCAAGATGGGCAGGAGTTATTAGCCAGCGTACGGCAGTTGTGGTGAACTCCATCACCGAAAATGTCAATGGGGATTGCTGCGGCGCGAAAAACACGCCTCGCAATGACAACCTGTACAGTTACCATTATTCTTTATATTCTACCCGCGAGAGATGGGGCTGTCAAAAAGGTGAGAAATGCAAAACAACCACAAAAGTTTTTCGGTTGATGTTTGGAGAATGTGGTATAATAAACACAGCCATTCTTTTTGCACGCCATCTCAATATCTTGTACCATGCGGTGGTTTGTGTACTGTATTTAGGGGTACAACTTCCGTTGGGTACTGCCCAGAAAATCAATATTGACAAAGGATTGGGGTAATGACATCAGATTTTGTTCACCTGCACGTTCATTCGGAGTATTCTTTGCTTGATGGACTTTCGCAGCCGAAGGCTCTGGTGAAACGGGCGGTGGAATTGGGACAACCCGCACTGGCGCTCACCGACCACGGCGCGATGCACGGCGCAATTGAGTTTTTCCGGGCGGCGAAAGGGGCGGGCATAAAACCTATCATCGGTGTGGAGGCATACCTCACCCCCTATGGCCGAGCAATGGAAGGGAAAGACCCCCATAAAGACAAAACCCGCCATCATCTGCTGTTGCTGGCGCAGAATATGATTGGCTACCAAAACTTGCTGAAAATTGCCAGTGACGCGCAACTGAACGGCTATTACTACAAACCGCGCATTGACGCCGACTACCTGGCAACGCACAGTGAAGGCCTCATCTGCACCACCGGCTGCATGGCGGCGGAAATTCCCTTCCTGCTCAACGACGAAAAAGGCCCCGCCAACCCGGAACTGGCTATGAAACGACTGGAATGGTATCTGGAAGTGTTTGGGCATGACCGCTTCTTCATCGAATTGCAAGAACACAACATCCCCGCGTTGACCAAAATTAACAAAACTTTGTTTCAGTGGGCGAAAGAATATCAGCTACAAATGGTTGTCACCAACGACGTCCACTACGCCCGCGCCGACCAGGCAGTGGCGCAAGATACCCTGCTGTGCGTGCAAACCGGCTCGCTGGTGACGGACGCCAAACGGATGCGCATGTCTGACCAAAGTTACTATTTGAAATCTGAGCAGGAGATGCGCGAAATTTTCCGCCCCCTGGCAGATCTACCCGACAGCGCCTTCACCAATACCCTCAAAATTGCTGAGATGTGCGCGGTGGATTTGGAAGACAAAAATTACCACCTCCCCGACTTACCCGCCCATGTAATGCCCCCCGAAGACACTTACAAAACCTTCCTCCGCAAACTAACCGATGAAGGGTTGCAGCGCATTTACGGCGACCGCGCCACCGACCCTGAGATTCAGGAACGGAAAGAACACGAACTTGGCATCATCAGCCGGATGAACTTTGACATCTATTTTTTGATTGTGTGGGACTTGTGCCGTCACGCCCGCGAAAACAACATCTGGTGGAACGTGCGCGGCTCTGGCGCGGGGTCAATTGTGGCGTATGCGCTGGGCATCACCAAGATCGACCCGCTGAAAAACCATCTCATTTTTGAACGTTTCCTCAACCCCGGGCGCGTCTCAATGCCCGATTTTGATTTGGACTTCCCCGACGACCAGCGCGAAGATATGATTCGCTACACCATCGAGCGCTACGGTCCCGACCACGTGGCGCAGATTGTGGCGTTCGGGCGGATGAAAGCCCGCGCTGCCGTGCGCGATGTTGGCCGGGCGCAGGGTGTGCCCCTGTCGGACGTAGACCAAATTGCCAAGCTTATCCCCGCCATTCCCGGCAAACCCGTCACCATCGACGCTACGCTTGATCCTGAAAGTGAATTTTACGCGCCGGAACTGGAAGAGCGCTACAATGCTGAGCCAATGGTGAAAGACCTCATCGACGCCGCCCGCCAGCTTGAAGGGGTAGCGCGGCACGCCTCGGTGCATGCGGCGGCGGTCATTGTCACCGATAAACCCGTAGTGGATTATGTGCCGCTGATGCGCCCGTATGGATCGGTTGTTACCAAAGCTGTCACCCAATTTGAGTTTCCCATCTGCGAATCCATCGGCTTGCTCAAAGTGGATTTTCTCGGCTTGTCCACCCTCACCATCATGCGCCGCGCTGCCAATCTCATCAAAGAACGGCACGGCGTGGAATACACGCTGGAGAACATCCCCATTGAAGACCCCAAAGCCTTTGAGCTTTTCGCCAGCGGCAATCTCACCGGCATTTTTCAGGTGGAAGGCGCGGGCATGCGGCGGCTGATGAAGGAAATGAAACCCACTAAATTCGATCACATCATCGCTGCCATTTCCCTCTACCGCCCCGGCCCGATGGAAAATATCCCCAGTTACATTCGCCGCCTGCACGGCAAAGAAGCGGTGGCGTACCATCATCCCGATTTGGAACCAATCCTATCGGACACCTACGGCATTATCGTTTATCAGGAACAGATTATCCGTATTGCCACCGCGCTGGCAGGGTATGAGCCGGGTGAAGCGGACATGATCCGCAAGGCGGTAGCGAAAAAGAAGAAAGATTTAATGGAGAAACACCGCATCCAGTTTAGCGCAGGGGCGCGGAAAAACGGGTACTCGCAAGCGGTGATCGACAAGATTTGGGGCGATATTGAGTTTTTTGCCCGTTACGGTTTTAACAAAGCCCACGCCGCCGACTACGCCGCCATCACCTGCCAAACTGCATTCCTCAAGGCGCACTATCCCGTTGAATATATGACCGCCCTGCTGACGGTGGAACAGGGTAACACCGATAAAATCGGCATGCTGCTGGAAGAATGCCGCTCAATGGACATTGCCGTGCTGCCGCCACACGTCAATCACAGTGGACACGATTTCATCATTCAGGAAATGGACGGCAAACCTGCCATCCGCTACGGGTTGGGCGCCATCAAAAATGTGGGCGATGGCCCCATCGCAGCAATCATCTCTGCCCGCGAAGAGGGTGGACGTTTTGCGGATGTGGATGACTTTTGCAACCGGATCGATCTGCGCAAAGTGGGCAAACGGGCGCTGGAAAGCCTCATCAAGGTGGGTGCGCTCCGTGGCTTTGCCAGCCGCACCATCTTGCTGCAAATCGTTGACCGGATGATTCGTCTGTCGGGGCAAGTGCATCAGGCAGCAGCAGTGGGGCAAATGAGCATGTTCGGCATGGGCGGCTTCGATACGCCGCAAACCGGGTCCATCCTGCACCCGCTGCCTGAAGTGGCAGAGACTTCCCGTAAAGAAATGCTCAACTGGGAAAAGGAACTGGTCGGTACCTACATTTCATCGCACCCCATTCAGCCGTATCTGGACGCCATTCGCAATAATGATACCATTACCTGTTCCTGCGGCGATGTGGACGTGTTGGTGGAACGGTACCGGCAGGAAAGGAAAGCCACAGTGGCGGGGCTTGTCACCAGTGTCAAGCAAATTACCACTAAAAAGGGCGACCCGATGGCATTTGTGGAAATTGAAGATTCACAGGGCAGTCTGGAAATCGTGGTTTTCCCCCGTACTTTTAACCAATACCAACACCTGCTCAAGCCTGATACCCTCATTCTAGTGCACGGGAAGGTTGACGCCGCCGAAGAGGATCGCCCCAAGATTCTGGCAAATACCATCACCACCGAACTGACTACCCATCGCCCGGTAGATAACACCGTGCGCAAAACGTCCACCGCGGATGGCAACATCTCTCAGCCCCCACTGTCCACGGAAAAAGACGCAATACCACCGGGCAGCAGGAAAAATGGCGTGTCGGGGCCGGAACTCTCGTCCCCCCCTGAAGCCCCTCCCCCCGATTGGGTGACGCCGGCGCGCAAGCCGGTAACAATAGAGCTAAATTTACCGCGCAGTGGGAATATCGAACAAGACAAACAAAAATTGCTGGCGTTGCACAATTTACTCAAACAAAACCCTGGACAGGATAAGTTCATCCTTTATGTTGCTCAAGCCAAGCGCCGTATTCCCATTGAGTTCCCCAATCTATCAATAAAAGACAGCGCGCGATTACGAGATGAACTGACACACCTGCTTGGCGCAACCGGTGTGCGGGAACTGGGGTAGCAAAAATATACCATTATGCCGGTTGACTTGAGTTACAATGGTATGCTACACTTGTAACAAATAGCCTCGCCCTTGCACTTGCAGGGGCGGGGGTGAATACATTTTTTGTTCTTATCTTTTGATTACACGGCCACATTAAAATTCCTATGGAAACCGTTCAACACATCTCAGTTACCGATCAGAAAACGCAGGCGTTTTTGCAGCTACAAGAGACCATTCTCAACCTTGCCTCTGAGCAAGATACGCATAAAATCTTAACCTCTGTATTGGAAAGAGCCGCCGATTTGTTAGAAGTTAAAGGTGGCTCAATTTATTTGGTAGATGCGGAATACAAACGGTTAAACAACGAGGTTTGCTTTAACCTTGACCCCGATTACGCCAGCATCAACTTGGCCTTTGGCGAAGGGGTCGCCGGACGGGCAGCACAAACCGGCCAACCACAGACAATTGTTGCTTATCAGCAGCATGTTGAACAAGTACGGCTGCATCCTGGCGAAACGTTCGGCCCCCTGGTTGCCATACCACTCATCTGGGCCGATGACGTAAAAGGGGTGCTGGAACTTATTCGCGGCACACACCAGCCTCCTTTTTCACAGCAAGAAATCAACCTGCTGCAAATGCTGGCCAACCAGGCGGCTATTGCTTTGAAAAGCGCATGGCTACTTGAAGAGGCACACTCAAGAACCACCCAGCTAGAAACGCTCAACGAAATTAATCAGGTTATTAGCGCCACATTGCACCGCGACACAGCGCTGAAGCTGGTTGCCGAAAAAGCAGTAGAAATATTGAACGTCGAAGCGGGGTCAATTTTTCTGGTTGATGAGCAAGGGGCAAATTTAATATTTGAAATTGCTTTGGGGCCAAGCGGAATGCAGCTCGTCGGCGCGAAAATACCCATCGACATGCACAGTGTTGTCGGCACTATTGCCGCGCTGCAAAAGCCATTGATTGTAAACAACGTGACCACAGACACGCGCTGGAACACCAGTTTCGACGAGGCCACAGATTTCCACACCCGCGATCTTCTGGGTGTACCGATGGTGATGTTCAATAAAGTCGTGGGCGCGATCGAAGTAGTGAACAGAAAAGATGGGCATCCGTTTACGCTGAAGGACCAGCATACCTTAAGTGTTTTTGCCGGACAGGCTGCCATTGCGCTTGTTAATGCTCAACGATTTACGCAAATAGACCGCGCGCTGACAAGCCGTGTCAGCGAGTTGAACACGCTGGAACTAACTGACCGGGAGTTGAATGCCACGCTCAATTTGCAAGAAGTATTGCGCCTGACACTCACCGGCGCAATGGACTTTTTGGGAGCGTCGGTGGGGGTGGTTGGTATTCTCAACGAAGAAAAAGATGGGTTGTATTTTAAGGCGCTGCGGGGTGTGGCGCAGACGTATCACCAATACAGCACCACACCCTGGCCATTGAGCCGGGGGGCTATCGGCAGGGCTGCTGTGACTGGCCAGACAATATTGGCCCACCAGGGGGAGCTGGATAATTTCGCCAGCGATGGACGATCCGCTTCTCAACTGTGCCAGCCGATCTCATCCAAAAATGAAGTGATTGGTGTGATTAGCCTGGAATGTGCTGCCCCAGACGCCTTTACCCCCGAAGACCAGATCTTTGCCGCTCGACTTGCCAGCCACGCCGTATTGGCCATTCAAAACGCACAGTTGTTTGAAGAAGTTCAGGCAGCCAATCGGGCCAAGTCCGAGTTTATGAGCGTCACTTCCCACGAATTGAAGATCCCTATGACCAGCATTAAAGGATACGCCAAAATGTTGGGCATGGTGGGCGGCGATACCTTGTCTGACCAACAGAAAGAATTTATTCGTGTCATCATCTCTAATGTTGACCGGATGAATGGATTGGTAACTGTCTCCTTATACACATCTCCGAGCCCACGAGACAGGCAGAAATATCGTATGCCGTCTT
>CAYPUV010000111.1:0-12573 GCA_964413895.1 uncultured Anaerolineaceae bacterium | reverse complement strand
CCCTGTTTCAGGGTCACCCGGCTACCGCGCACCCCATCAACCTGCGCGTGCCGGGAACGCACAACATAAAAAATGCGCTGGCAGCGCTGGCCGTCGGAGCCACAATCGGCATTCCAGCAGCGCAAGCAGGCAACACCCTGTCTGAGTTCGCCGGGACAGCGCGGCGCTTTGAGCTGAAAGGAGAAGTGGACGGCATAACCGTAATTGATGATTACGCCCACAACCCCACCGAACTAAAAGCCACGCTGGCAGCGACACGGGCAAAATTTGGCCATCGCCCCTTATGGGCAGTGTTTCAACCGCACACCTTTTCGCGCACAAAACTGCTGCTGAAGCAATTCGCGCAAGCGTTTGCTCAAGCCGATCACGTGATTTTGCTCGACATATTCCCCGCCCGCGAGAAGGATGACGGTTCCATCAGCAGCGCCGATATTGTCAGCCGAATGCGTCACCCAGATGCCCGTCATATCGGGGCATTGACCGCTGCCGCCGACTACCTGGCCCATCATCTGGAGCCAAACGCGGTGCTCATCACCCTGGGGGCCGGCGACGGGTACAAAGTTGGCGAAGCAGTGTTGAAGCAGTGGGAGGCACACAAGCATTAATTTCATCAGCCTGCATTGGGTCAAAAGGTTGATTTTTGAAAAGGGAAAAGGATAAGGAAAATGATGATGAAAGAGAAAGTGGGCAGTAAAAAAAGCAAAGAACCGTTAAACAGACAGGACCTTAAAATTATCAATCAGATGAAGGTAGCAGCGCCGAAACAGCTCACCGAGGCCGAAAAGGCCGATATTCAGGTGAACCGGATTATTTTAGAACGGCTGATCCGTGTATTTGAGGGCAATGATAAAAAAGCCGCCTGAAACATCAGGCTTGTTCGCCGCGCTAACCCGGCAATTTGGCCCGCACGCCCGCGCCAACGAGCCGCTGGCAGCACACACCACCCTGCGACTGGGCGGCCCGGCCGATGTTTGGTTCCCCGCCCGCTCGGTGGATGAGCTGCTCGCGGCAATTACGCTGGCTCGACAAAGAAACGTTCCCGTCTTTATTTTAGGCGGCGGCGCAAACTTACTCATCAGTGAAACCGGAATTCGTGGCCTGGTGATTGAAAATCGGGCCAACAGCGTTCACTTTGAGGGCAACCGCGTTTTGGCCGCCAGCGGGGCCGTGATACCCCGGCTGGCAAAGCAATGCGCGCAGCACGGCTTGAGTGGTCTGGAATGGGCCGTCGGTGTGCCGGGGACCATCGGTGGGGCAACCGTAAACAACGCCGGTGCGTATGGGCGCACCATCGCCGATATTTTGCTGCGCGCCGAATTGCTCACCGCAGACAACCAGCGGGTGTGGCGACCCGGATCGTGGTTTCAATACAGCTATCGCACCAGCAAACTCAAACAAGCCGGATTTAACAAAGATATTGTGCTCCAGGTGGAATTGGCGCTCTCGCCCGCTCCGCCAGCAGAAATCAAGGCCCGGATGCAAACCTACACTGAGCGGCGCAAAGCCAGTCAGCCCCCTGGGGCGACGGTCGGCAGCATGTTCAAAAATCCGCCGGGCGATTACGCCGGGCGATTGATTGAAGCAGCGGGGCTAAAAGGATACCGCCTTGGGCAGGCCCAAATTTCGCCCATTCACGCCAACTTTTTTGTGAATTTGGGCAGTGCCAGCGCCGATGACGTCATCAAATTGATTAACCTTGTGCGCCGGCGGGTGCGGGAGCAGTTCGGCATTCAACTGGAACTGGAAATAGAAATTGTCGGCAAGGAAAAAGAATAGATAGTTACCTTGAAACGTTGAACTTTTGAACTATGAAATCTAAATCAAAACAAAAAATCCGCGTTGGCATTATTTTTGGTGGTAAGTCAGGTGAGCACGAAGTGAGTCTCACCTCGGCGCAAAACATTATCGCGGCAATGGATAAAAATAAATACAAGATTGTCCCTATTGGAATAACCAAGCAAGGCTTGTGGCTCACCGGTGACACGGTGATGAAGCAGTTGACCGCCGCGGCAACGATGCCCCCCCAACTGGCAGCGGTCGGTGGGCAAGCCAAACGGAGTCTGGTGCCATTTCTGGATGATTCCGTGGTGGCCAAAGGCTCCAAAATGGGCGCGCTGGACGTGATTTTCCCCGTGCTGCATGGGCCAATGGGCGAAGATGGCACAGTGCAGGGTTTGCTGGAACTGGCCGACCTGCCCTACGTGGGGTGCGGCGTGATTGGCAGCGCCGCCTCAATGGACAAAGCCATTGCCAAAGACATATTCAAGGCCAACAACCTGCCCATCCTGCCCCACCTGACCATTTTGCGAAAAACGTGGCGGGCCAGGCCAGCCGAAACTGTAGCCCACATTGAAGCGCAACTGCATTACCCTATTTTTGTCAAACCGGCAAACATGGGTTCCAGCGTGGGGATTTCTAAAACGCACAACCACGCCGAGATGGAGGCAGCATTGGCCGAAGCAGCCAAATATGACCGCAAGCTATTGGTTGAGCAGGGGATTGAGGCGCGGGAAATTGAAGTGAGCATCCTGGGCAACGATGACCCCATCGCCTCGGTGCCGGGGGAAGTCTTGCCCAGTCGAGAGTTTTACAGTTACGCCGCCAAATACATCGACGCAGACAGCCAGTTACTCATTCCGGCCCCGCTTTCTGCCGCGCAAACCGCCTCCGTTCGGCGCTACGCTGTACAGGCGTTTCAGGCCTTAGATTGCGCCGGGCTGGCCCGCGTAGATTTTCTGTTAGACAAATCAACCGGCGCAATTTACTTGAACGAAGTGAACGCGATGCCCGGCTTCACCGAAATCAGTATGTATCCCAAACTGTGGGAAGCCAGCGGCATAAGCTACCCGGAGCTGATTGACAGACTCATTGAATTGGCACTGGAACGTCACGCCGACAAAGAACAAACAAGCAGCTCATTTAACGTGTCAGAGGCAACATGAAAGTAGTTTCGCTGCGCCAAACGCCCAAACGCCGCCGCAAACGCCGCTCAGAACGCCGTTTAGCCGGGTCAACAGCAACGCTTGAAAATCGCGTTGCCAGCAAATCCCTCCGCCTAAAAAAAAGGCGGGGCCACGTGTCTGCGAAGCGCAGCCGCATTACCGGCGCACTGGTATTTATCGCTTGCCTTTTGGTACTCTACTGGTTCTTCAACCAGGATGCCTTTTACGTGTACACAGCCCAAATAACGGGGAATCACATTTTGAGCGCCGAAGAAATTTACCGGGCCAGTGGGATCGACAGCCAATCGGTATTTTGGATCAACCCCAAAACCGTCAAGGCCAGGCTAGAGGCAATGAATGGCGTGAAGACGGCTCACGTAAAAGTAACGTTGCCCGCGCACATTTCTATTGAAATTGAAGAACGTCAGCCAGAAATCGCGTGGCAAACCGGTGGTCAAATTTGGTGGGTGGACAAAGAAGGCACATTCATCCGGCCACGGTCACGACAGGAAGCCGAACAAAACAGATTACTCATCGTTGATCAAGATAATCAAAGCCCAAATGGCAAAACGGTAGACCTGGCTATCATCCGCGCGGCGCAATTGGTTCACCAAACTATGCCAGATGTAAAACAGTTAGCTTACAGCAAATTATATGGGTTAATTTATTACACACCGGAAAACTGGCCCGTATACTTAGGGAAAGACGCAAACGTGCCGGCCAAATTGGCGGCGGCAAGTGCCGTGCGCACCGACTTGCTAACGCGGGGCGTTAACCCCACCTTTATTGACGCACGGAACCCGCTGCGAGTAGTGTACGAAGAATAAACACCACTGTACTCAATTAGGGTTTGCCCACTGCCAGGCAGATGCAATTTTGCTAAAAACACTACATATTGTGTTGTTCGGGCTTGTCAAAGCCTATATATTGTGGTAAACTAAAGTACTTACCACTAATATGGGCTAATCAGCTTCATACAAGTGGTCGGTATTTATGGAACAAACAACCATCGTTGGCATAGACATTGGCACAACAAAAATCTGCACCCTGGTAGCAGAAGTTGACGACACGCACCGGTTGCATATTGCGGGAGTGGGCGTAGCTCCCTCCGCAGGAATCCGTAAAGGCGTTGTCATCAATGTTCAAGAGGCGACAGCCGCCATTGCCACATCGCTGGAGCGCGCCGAAGAATCATCCGGCTACCAAATTGCCAGTGCCTACGTGGGGTTGGCCGGCGCACACATCAGCGCGCTAAACAGCCGAGGCGTGGTGGCCCTCAATAACGGACACCGAAATATTCAACCGGCGGACATCAACCGGGTACTGGAGTCGGCGCAGGCGGTACACCTGCCAGACAACCGCGAGATATTGCACGTTATCCCGCGCAGCTTCACTGTCGATGGAGATGACGGCGTGAAAGACCCCGTAGGGATGTACGCGCAACGGTTGGAAGTTGAAGCGCACATCGTCACCGGCGCCACCTCGTCCATTAACAACCTTGTCACCTGTCTTCAGGCAAATCAGGTAGAAATTGATGCGCTAGTGCTGGAGCCGCTGGCTTCAGGCGAAGCAGTGCTGACTGAAACGGAACGCGAGATGGGCGTGGTGCTGGCCGACATCGGCGGAGGGACCACCGACATTGCCATCTTCATCGAAGGCAGCATCTGGCACACCGTAGTGCTACCCACTGGCGGGCAACAGCTCACCAACGACATCGCCGTAGGGTTGCACGCGCCCTTCGATGTGGCGGAAGAGATAAAAATAAAATACGGACACACGTTGCCAAGCAAAATCGCCAGCGGCGAAACGCTGGCTGTCACCACCTTCGGTGAAAACAGCCACCAAACCGTAGACCGGCGTTTTTTGGCCGAAATTATCCAAGCCCGTATCGAAGAAATTTTTGAGCTGATCTTACAAGAAATAAAACGCAGCGGCTACGACGGGTTACTCCCCGCCGGCGTTGTCCTGTGCGGGGGAACGGCAAACCTGGTTGGCATAAAAACAATGGGGCGCGAGGTGATGGGCCTTCCAATTCGCGTGGGCGCACCGCAAAACTTGCGCGGCATGATAGAAAACCTAACCGAACCCGCCTATGCCACCAGTGTGGGTCTGCTGGAATGGGGAAAGGGCCATCAGCCCCAGATTCCACGCAGACACAACCGCTCAAACCGAAATAGAATTCTCAACTGGCTAAAAGCATTCTTGCCCGGTTGAAACACAGACAATATCAAAAGGAAACATAATCCACAGATCAGAGAGACGCAAACACACCACGCTAGTGCAGCCCCAGAATACACTCTGATCTTAATTGAACACCAAATTTGAGGAGGCACCATAATGACATACCGAAAACCAAATACGGAACCGGAAAGTTTGGCCCAAATTAAAGTGATTGGCGTTGGCGGCGGCGGCTCAAACGCCGTCAACCGCATGATTGAAGCTGGATTACGCGGGGTTGACTTTATTGCCGTCAATACCGACGCCCAAGCCCTGCTCCCCAGCAACGCCCCACAGCGCATTCGCATTGGCGACAAACTGACCCGGGGTCTGGGCGCCGGCGGCAACCCGGAAATTGGGCAGAAAGCGGCAGAAGAATCCGCCGAAGACCTGGCAGACATTATCAATGGCGCCGATATGGTTTTTGTAACCTGTGGGATGGGTGGCGGAACCGGCACCGGCGCCGCCCCCGTCATTGCAGAAATCGCCAAAAATTTGGGCGCACTGACCATTGGGGTCGTCACCAAACCGTTTTCCTTTGAAGGCCGCAACCGGATGCACGTCGCCGACGACGGCCTGGAAACATTCAAAGAAAAGGTCGATACACTCATCACCATCCCCAATGACCGCCTGCTCAGCATTGTTGACAAACGTACCAGCATGAACGAAGCCTTCCACATTGCCGACGACGTGTTGCGGCAAGGCATTCAGGGTATCTCAGAACTAATCACCGTCCCCGGCCTGATTAACCTTGACTTTGCCGACGTGCGCTCTGTGATGAGTGGCGGTGGCACGGCCCTGATGGCCGTTGGCACCGGCAGCGGCGACACCCGCGCCACCGACGCCGCCAACGCCGCCGTAACCTCATCACTGCTAGATGTCACCATCGACGGCGCACAGGCCATTTTGTTCAACATCACCGGCGGCAATAGCCTGAGCCTGTTTGAGGTGAACGAAGCAGCCGAAATCATCAAAGCCAAAACCCATCCCGAAGCCAATATCATCTTCGGCGCAGTTATTGACGAAAATCTGGACGACGAACTGCACATTACCGTCATTGCCACCGGCTTCGACGCCGTGTCAGCCGTGCAAAAACCGCCCACCGTCGTCGGGCAACCCAAAAAGACCATCGACTTTCCCGGCATCCAACGGTTCGACCAGGACAATCTTGATGTACCGGCTTTCTTGCGTCGACGGTCGAGCTAACCCATCGCCTACACGCTCCTCAAACTTATCCTCAAATTTTGTGTTCAAATGCCTTGCTGAGCGTTTTGCTCAGCAGGGCATTTTGGCGAAAATACGTTTCATCACCACCGCTGCACTCCCCACTCCTCCACGTGGAGAGAAGGAAGAGTAGTGTCTGAACTTGTGTACCGCGAGATACGAATTTTAAGGTTTTTGGGGAAGAAATCACTTGTCACCCTGCGCAAAATATTGTATACTTAACTTGCATTCTCCACTACATATCGTAGGATTGTTATGGTCGCCACTACATATTGTGGTTTTTTAATGTCCTAAAACAATAACTTATGTCAAATACCCAGGCGAATAAACCAATCCCCTTTAGCCACAACACCGCAATTAAACTCTGGCTTTAATCCGAACATCTCTAATTACGCTACCGCTTAACTATTTTCAACTTGCAGCGGTGTGGCTGATTGTTGGGATCTAATCTGGACGCAACCCCATATTGAAACCATCGTACAAGGAGTCAACTGAATTATGAAATGCCCGTATTGCAATAGTAACAACAGCCGGGTTATTGATACCCGCGAAGTTCCCGACGGCATCCGCCGCAGACGGGAATGCAACGACTGCCGCCAGCGATTCACCACCTATGAGCGCGTGGCCGGCATCAATCTACTCATCGTCAAACGCGACGGTCGCCGTGAAGAATTTGACCGTGACAAGTTGATTAAAAGCATGCGCATTGCGTGCTCAAAACGTGCCGTGTCCGCAGAACAACTGGAGCGCGCCGCCCGCGAAGTTGAAACTGACCTGTACACAATGGGCAAAGGCGAAATTCAGAGCCTGGCCGTAGGTCAATTAGTAATGGCGCAACTGCAAAAAATTGATGACGTTGCCTACGTGCGCTACGCCTCCGTGTACCGGCGTTTTCAAGATGTGAGCAATATGGCCGAAGAAATCGAACACCTGCTGGAAAGAAAACGCCGCGAAGAAGCACAAAAAAATCAGATTCCCTTGCCACTGGACCAGGATTAAAAATAGCCGTAATGACTCAGCTCCCTCCCCCCAAAACTGCTCTCCCTTTGCAGAGGAGCAAGAAGATAGGGGGCTGAAGGAGAGACCTGAGTGGCTACAAATACCCGTTAACGGAGGACACTATGACAGCAAAACAATCTCCCCCCCCAACCGAAAAACGCAATGGAACACAGCCGGCCAATGGCCAGCACAATACCGCAGCGAACACCTTAAAACCCCTTGGCGAAAAAATATTTTTAGACCGCTACGCTGTTAAAGATGCCCAGAAACTCACCCTAAAAACAGGGGACAACGTGGTTGTTTGCGTCAATTTACAAACCGGCCAGCGCGAAATTGGCACGGTAACTCAGCTCAAAGGAGAACAGGCAACCATCCAACTCCGCGATGGTGCTACCGTTGAGCAGGCCATCGAACACATTGACAAACCCTTGGAAACACACCCCTCCCAAATGATAGACCGCGTGGCGCACGCCATTGCAGCCGAAGAAACAACAGAAAAACAAGCCGCTTGGAGCGAAAACTTCCGCTGGCTACTCACCGATTGGAAATTTGTCCCCGGCGGACGCATCCTCACCGGCGCAGGGACAGGGCAAAATCTAACCTACTACAACTGTTATGTCATTCCCTCGCCAAAAGATAGCCGCGGCGGCATTATGAATACCCTCACCCAGATGACCGAAATTATGTCTCGTGGCGGTGGCGTGGGCATAAACCTCTCAACCCTACGTCCCAGACACGCCTACGTTAAAGGCGTCAACGGGCGCTCAAGCGGGTCCGTGTCCTGGGGAGGACTGTATAGTTTTGTCACGGGGCTTATTGAACAGGGTGGCAGTCGGCGCGGGGCATTAATGCTGATCCTCAGCGTGTGGCACCCAGACATTCTGGAATTTATCAATAGCAAACGTACAATGGGAAAAATAACCAATGCCAATGTCAGCGTGGCCATCACCGATGACTTTATGGAAGCAGTAGCAGCGGACGCCGACTGGGAATTGGTCTTCCCCGACACCAGCCACCCTAGCTACAACGAAACGTGGGATGGCAACCTGGCGACCTGGCGCGCCGAAAACAAGCCGGTAATTGTTCACAAAACGGTAAAAGCCAGGCAAGTGTGGAATGAGATTATTGAAAGTGCATGGGCCAGCGCCGAACCGGGAATATTCTTTATTGACCGCTACAACAAAATGAGTAACTCCTGGTATTACGCCCCCATCGTTTGCACCAACCCCTGCGGCGAACAAGGTCTCCCCGCCTGGGGCGTGTGCAACCTGGGCGCGCTGAACCTCTCCAAATTCGTCGCAGACGGCGCAGTAGATTGGGATACACTAGGCACAGCAGTCCGCTACGCTGTCCGCTTTTTAGACAACGTCATCGACAATACGCCCTACTTTTTTGCAGAAAACGCACAACAACAACTCTCTGAACGACGGATCGGGTTGGGCACAATGGGCCTGGCCGAAATGCTCATCCGACTAAAAATTCGATACGGCAGCCCGGAGTGCGAACAATTTCTAGACAAACTCTACCAGTTCATCGCCGTTGAAGCTTACCTGGCCAGTGCAGATTACGCCGCCGAAAAGGGCGCATTCCCCAAATTTGAGGCCAAAAAATTCTTGCAAAGTGGCTTTATGCAAGGAATGCCCGCTGAAGTTCAGCAGGCTGTGCGCAAAAAAGGCATTCGCAATGTAACCCTGCTCACCCAGGCCCCCACGGGAACCACGGGGACGATGGTCGGCACGTCCACCGGCATTGAACCGTACTACTTTTGGGAGTGGGAGCGCAAAGGCCGCATGGGCGCTAACATCGAACGGGTCGACGTGTACGACGAATGGCGCTCAAACCACCCAGATGAGCCGCTTCCCCCCTATTTTGTTACAGCAATGGACCTACTACCAGAAGACCATGTACGGGTACAGGCAGCCATCCAACGCTGGGTTGATTCCAGCATCTCCAAAACCTGTAACACCCCCAACAGCTACACGGTAGAACAAACCCGTGAGCTATACGAATTAATGTACAAATTGGGCGCAAAAGGCGGCACCATCTACCGCGATGGGTCGCGCGACGAACAAGTTTTAACCGCCAAAAAAGAAGAAAAACCAGCCCCACCCATCCCTGAGGTCAAAGTCCGCGTGCGCCCAACCGTGCTGCACGGCAACACCTACCGCAAAGATACGCCCATCGGCACAGCATACATTACCGTCAATTTCAACGGCAGTGGCAAGAAAGAACCGTTTGAAGTATTCATCAATGTGGCCAAAGTGGGGTCAGACGTGGCCGCCGATGCCGAAGGACTGGGGCGATTGATTAGCTTAATCTTGCGGATGCCCAGCCCGCTCAGCCCCTACGAGCGGGTGCAAGACATTATTGCCCAATTGCGGGGCATTGGCTCCGGTCGCCCGCACGGTTTTGGGAAAAAACGCGTTATGAGCCTGCCCGATGCCGTAGCCCAGGCGCTGGCAGAGCACATTGGCTTTAATCCCCAGGCCGACCTCCCCGGCCTGCCAGAAGATGACGCACCTGCATCGTACCAGCTTGATTTTTCATCTGTACAGGGAGACCTGTGCCCCATTTGTGGCAATGCCACGCTGATGATGATTGAAGGGTGCAAGAAATGTCACTCGTGCGGATACAGTGAGTGCTAGTGCAATTTCAAGCCAGAAATTCGTGCATCATGTTTCCGTCAAAAACCGTGTGGTTGTAGTGACAGAGCACTGCTCTGTCACTACAATATTTTGAAACACTGTATGTGTCCCCAAAAACGTCTCTTGGAATTACACTAGCAAAACACAGAGATTGGAAGAATTTCCAGTACCCTGTCGCTGCTGAACCTTTCTGTCGAAACCAGAGGTCTGACGATTTTTCATCCGTCAGACCTCTTTAATTAAAGATTCGCAGCTTCTCAATAATCTGGGGGACGCACAAATCTAACCGGTTCTCACCCCGCAAAACCAGGAAGTTACAAAGACACCTGCTCTGGATTTTGTCAGTTTCTAGTGCCGGTGTATAATTTTTATCTTATTAACGATAAAAATTATTTAATTTAACAGTATGAAACGAAATTACAAAATTACGGCCAAAACAAAAAAATTACTGGCGCAAGAAGAAGGCACAATCATCAAAAACTGGGGTGGCAAGCTTCCCATTGCGCTGGTGTATGCAAATAGCTATCGGGTGGGGATGAGTAGTCTGGCCCTCCACGCCCTGTACCGCCTGTTCAATGATGAACCGGACGTTGTGTGTGAGCGTGTCTTCTTCGGCCTATCTCAGGCACCGCAACCCAACGAACCCATAATCTCACTAGAATCTCAAACGCCATTGGCCAATTTTCCAGTGATCGCCTTCACCATTTCTTACGAATTGGACTACTTCAACGTGGTGCAACTGCTCAGGCAGGCTGGAATACCCATTTTCGCCGCCGAGCGCGACGGATCCTGGCCCTTGATTATCGCAGGTGGACCGGCTGTGTATACCAACCCAGAGCCAATGGCCAACATTTTCGATGCGGTTGCTATTGGCGAAGGGGAAGTAATTGTCCCCCCCATGGTTGACGCCCTGTGGGAGTGCGTGAACCGCCCCCGCAGCGAAGCCTATGATCTGCTGGCTCGCGTAGATGGTCTGTACGTCCCTGCGTTGAACAATGGCCCGGTTACCCGCGTATGGCTAAAAGATCTGAACAATTTCCCCACCGTTACCCAAATTTACACCCCCAACACCGAATTTGGCGACCGCACGCTGGTAGAAATTGCCCGTGGCTGTGGGCGCGGGTGTCGTTTTTGTTTAGCGGGATATGTGTACCGTCCGATGCGAGAAATGCACCTGGACACCGTGCTGGCCGCTGCCAAACACGGGCTTACACACCGCAACCGCATCGGGCTGGTGAGCGCCGCCGTGAGCGACCACTCGTGGATAGACCAGATCGCCACAGAACTACGTGCAATGGGCGCACGCCTTACGGCCTCATCGATGCGGGTTGACCCCATTTCAGAGCCGCTCATCAAAGGGCTGGCGGAATCTGGCAATCAGACACTCACCATCGCTCCCGAAGCAGGGTCGGCGCGGATGCGGAAAGTCATCAACAAGCCTCAATCTGATGACCAGATTTTGTACGCAGTTGGTCTGGCAACCAAATACAACTTTCCACAACTAAAAATGTATTTTATGATTGGCCAGCCCACGGAGCAGGAAGAAGACGTGGCCGCAATTGCAGACCTTGCGTTGGCTGCGCGCAAGCTGTTCCCCCGCAACATAGCCATTAACGCCACGCCTTATGTTCCCAAAGCGCACACAGCTTTCCAGTGGGCGGCGATGATGCCACTGGAGACAATTGCAACGCGCATAAAATATTTGGAAAATCGTTTGCAGCCTGAAGGGATTACCGTGCGCTCCGATAGCCCCGCCTGGGCCGCCATCGAAGGCGTGCTCGCGCGCGGCGACCGTCGGCTGGGAGGCGTTATTGCCCGCATGAAACGCACAAACCTAAAAACCTGGTACAGAGCACTGGAAGCCGAAGGATTGAGCCAGGATGAATTTTTGCGCGAACGAGACTCAAAAGAAGTGCTGCCGTGGGACACAGTGAATACCGGTGTGAGCAAGGCCTATTTCAGTTGGGAGTTGAAACGAGCCGCTAAAAACCAGCTGACAAAAGCGTGTCCACCGGCCCAATGCCTTAGATGCCATGCGTGCGACAAAGACTGGGCTTTTCGGCCAGACCACCAGGCTGCTCTGGGGCCAAACTTAGGTGCATACGGTGATAATTTTATTCCCCTGAAAGTGGATTAATCCGCAGGAACACTCAAACATAAGCAAAAAAGCCGTCGATTGGTTTTCAATCGACGGCTTTTTATTTTAGATTTAAAATCTGAAAAATTAAACTAAACGAGATAAATCCTCTGCTGCACGTTTCATATCCAGAAAAATTAACCCTAATTTTGCATCGGCACGGGCCAACGCGGTCAGTACCGCTTCCTCTCCCACCGACATCAAAATGATATAGCCGTTGGTGCCGCGAATGTAAACCTGGTCAAGGTATCCCCGGTTTAACTCTTGAGCAATTCGTTCTCCCAAAGAAAGCATCGCGGCAGACATAGCCGATACGCGGTCTTCTTCAATGTCCTGTGGCAAAGACGACGCCATAATCAATCCATCAACACTCACCACGGCAGAGGCTTCAATATCGGCAGTACCGGCC
>CAYPUV010000110.1:0-12869 GCA_964413895.1 uncultured Anaerolineaceae bacterium | reverse complement strand
GGATTGGATGTTGTTTTCTTTGCCACCGATTTTGGCCTGGAGGCAGAACTGTCGGAGGAGGAAGAAGAAGAAGAAGAAGAAGAAGAAGAAGAAACTGGCTGGGGCGGAGTTTCGACGGGCGGCGCGGGGGCAGTTGGCCTGGTTGACACAACAGACGCTTGTTTTTCGGTTTGAGGCGGCGCAGCAGACATCTTCTTGGGGGCGGGAACACCCGCAGGGGGGGGTGGTTCTGCAATCGCATCTCCCGCCTCAATTTGTTCCAGTTGTTTGAGCAACGGGGAAACTTCCGTGCCACCTTCGCCGGTGGGAGAATCTACAATCTGCTCTACCGTATCCAGCGTTTTGTGCAGCACATCAAATGAAACGGGGGGCATGGTAAACTCTTGCCGCTTGCAGGCAGCAAAGACACTCTCCATCGCCTGGCATAAAAGTTCCACATCGGCCATATTCACCGCGCGCGCCGCGCCTTTTAAGCTGTGCGCCTCGCGGAAGATGGTCTCCACCAGCGGTTGTTTTTCTTCTGGTGTGGCTTTTTCTAACGCCAGCAATCCGTTGGCAATGGCCTGCAAATGTTCCCTGGCTTCTATTTTGAATGTTTCTAATAGCCGTTGAAGAAAGGCTTCGCTGTTAAAATCCATAACAATTTTGGCGTGGGTATTGGAGCTGCAACAACTTATGTCTTCAAATCTGGTAGCGAGTAACAAATTTTTGCAGCCGGTGGCCCAAAGTTTCCAGGTTTTGCACAGCGGCCTCCAACTGTCTGGCGCCTTCAACGTTTTGGTTGCTGGCCTGGTTAATGCTCTCCATCGCCGTAACGACCTGGTCAACACCAACAAGCTGCTGCTGGCTAGACGCCGCAATCTGCATTGCCGCTTGCGCACCCTGCTCAATGTGTTCCGTAAGTTGTTTAATCGCTGCGCCCACATCCGTTGATTGGCGCACGCCTTTGGTCACAGCTTTGGAACCTTCTTCGGTGGTCATTACGGCCTTGCTGGTTGCCTTTTGAATATCATTTAAGATGGTCTGCACCTGCACTGTAAATTGTCTGGACTGCTCCGCCAGACTTTTGATTTCTTGCGCAACCACCGTGAAGCCTTTGCCCTGTTCGCCGGCTTTGGCCGCTTCGATGGCTGCATTAACCGCCAACAGGTTCGATTGCTCGGCCAGGTCATCGACGGCGGAGATAATACTGCTGATGGTTTGGCTCTGTTCGCTGAGCATTACAATGCTGTCGGCAATGGAGCTAATTTTGGCGTCGATGTGTTTCATTGCGGTGATGGTATCTTCTGTAGCGCGCAACCCGTTGTGCGATATTTCTGCATTTTTCTGCGCTTGTTGCGCCACCAGATTGGCCTTTTGCGAAGAAATCTCTGTAGTCTGACGCACTTCAGTAATTGTGGCGGTCGTCTCATTCACAGCGGACGCCGTTTGGCTGGCACTGGTAGCCAGTTCGGCTGACGTGGCCAGAATTTGGCTGGCAGAAGAGGTGAGCACCGTCACACTTTCGGCAAGTTCCTTCACCTGCGTCCGCAGGCTCGCCAGCATTTGTTGCAAGGCATGGCCCAACGCATCCTGTTCAGAACGAGGGGTAATGGCAACCGTTAAATCTCCCTGAGCTACTTTTTGCGCTGTGTCAGTTATGGACTGCAAGCTGCCTACCATACTTTCAAACGCTCTGCTCAAGGTTCCTATTTCATCCCGGCTATTGACGCGGGTGAGGTCTACGTTGAGACTGCCTTTCTCAAGTTCCTGCGCCACCTGAGTAACAACCCGCAGCGCTTTGGCAATCCCCTGCGAACTGGCAATGCCAATGACCAATCCCAGAATTACAGCAACAACAACCAGTATAACCACAAGTTGAATGGTCTGGCTGGTGATAGTCACAGACTCTGTTTTGGCCTGGTTAAAGGCCTGTTCTGTGCTTTGCACCATGTTCCGCACTTTTTGTAAAAGTGTATCGCCCACAGCATTTTGTTCATCAACCAAACTTTCTTGTGCCACCATGGTTTTTTGCAGATTTATTGTGCTTTGATAGAACGCCTTTGCCGCCGCCAGCGACTCGGCAACCGATGCTCGCTCTACCGGGTCAGACAATTCCTTGTTCAGCGTGTCGAATGCAGTGTTCACCGCATTATAATCGGTATTGGCGCGCTCAAACCACTGTTCATCGCCGGTGTCTAAGTAGCGATAAGCGTCCAGACGCAGCAACAAAATTGCTTCTTCGGCATTATCCACATAATAAACTGCCGCGTCGTTTTTATTGTTGTGCAATTGTTTGCGCAATGGCTCTAATTTTTGTTCAGCCAGATCGCCCTGTACACTAATCTCCTCAAGCATCAGGCGGTTACGTTCTGCCATTAAAGTTGACACTTGCTCAAACGTTTGCTCATACTTTTCCACACCCGTGCGGAAATCTTGCAATGTTCCGGTGCCGGCCAAATGGTCAGCATCAGCATCGGCCTTGCTCAACAGCGTCTTCAGTTTTGCCATTGCATCCCGGTGACGTTGCAAGTCATCCGGTTTTTCCTTGTGCATGTAACGCACAGCGTACAGACGTGCTTCTTCCAGGTTACTTTCAATGTTTTGTGCTAACAGTTGATCGGCGTCAAGGTGGTCTGCCATTTCCACAACCGTGTGATTAATGTGTTGCAATCGCACGATGGCCACAACACCAACGACAACGAGCAACACCAGCACCAGGAGGTATCCTCCCATTATCTTGGCACCGATTTTGAAATTTTTGAACACTTTCATAGCACATTCTCCTGTTTCGGACATCCCAGCAAGATCAACTGGAAACAGTTTCTTGAACGATTAAACGTGGATCAGACAATATGACTGCCGCATCGAGCAAAATGATTGTGTCAGTGGTGACGCCTTTGACGTAATCGGCCTGCAAACCGGTGAGTGCAGGCGGGGGCGGCAATAGGGCGTTAAGCGGAATGGAGCGCACGCCCGCAATGGCATCGACGGCTATACCAAACGACATCTCCGGCGTAGAAAGCATAATGATATGTTGAGCTTCAGCGGCGGTTCCCAATGGCAAATCAAGCAACGATTTTAAGTTCAACACAGAATAAATTTGACCACGCACGTTCACAATCCCCAGCACAAAGGCCGGTGTGCCCGGCAGCGGCGTTATTTCTTTAAGATGATGCACATCCTGGACAAAGGATAATTCAACGCCATACGTCTCTTTTCCCAGGCGAAAAAGCACTGCGCTGAAAGTGGCGCCGCTTGTTGTCGCGTCCGTTCGGCGCGCCAATTGTTCGGCCCTGGCCCGGAGAATTTCCGCTTTCGTCGGCCTACCCGTCGCCGCGTCGCCACCAACAAGCGGCAATGGTTTAAAAAGTTGATTCATTGAATCTTAGCCTCTTGATTTTTCATGACAGCAATCATCTCTTTTAAACTGGCAGCGCTCAATCCCTCTGAGCCCGGCAAAATAGTTTCTGGGGGCTGGGTTTCTAGCAGCGCCCGAAGCGTGCTACAGTATTTCCGTGCTTCCGCGTGGTTCCCCTGGCGCTGCAAAAGATTCGCCAATGAAAAATAGGCCATTGTGAAATTATTATCCAGAAACAATGTCTTTTTCAACGACCGCACCGCCTGGGCGTAATTTGCCTCTTCTTGTAGCACAATGGCCAGCAAATAATGATATAGCGGATTGAGTTTGTCCTTTGCAATGGCCTTTTCACACCACGCCTGCGCCTGCGGAAGCTGACCCAAATTAGCGTGCGCGTACGTTAATAAAGCGATAGCTCGCTCTTCGGCGGCGCGAGAGCAGCTTTTGTCGCGTTGTAGCGAAGCTTCAAGTTCGGTGATGGCCGCCCGGTACTGTCCCTGCCGATACAACGCCAGTGCGTTTTGATACACTGGAGCGGGAGCGGACGCCGGCTCAAGGTCGGGTGCGTCCGGTTCGGCGGGCGTTGGCGGCGCGGAGTTGGAGGGCTTTGCTGCTATTGTGCCTGCAAATATTTTTGGGGGGAGGACAGGCCCATTCACCGGCTTAATGGCCGTTTCTTTGCGGAAAAGTGTGGTATCAGAGAAGGCGGTTCTACTAAAAGGCGAGGCAGATACAAATGGCGCTTCAGCGGGTGCGACAAACAACCACCCGCCGTCCACCAACGTTCGGTACAAGCGATTGACAACGCTGAAAATGGATTCTGTGTCAAAATAGATCAACACATTGCGGCAAAACACAATATCCATGGTGTGCAATCCTTTTAAGATCGAAGGATACACAGCTTCCGCCAGATTGAGTTGGGAAAATTTCACCATCCCCTTGATTTTGGGAATAACCTGATATTTGCCCGCTTCGGTCTTGGCGAAATATTTCAAACGTGCCCAATCAGGGGTATTTCTGAATGACCACTCGCCGTAGATTCCTTGTTCAGCGCGCCGCAAAAAATGGGGGTTAATATCTGTGGCATGGATGGTAATATCCCATTCTGCCAAATTGGGGATCAGTTTATCCAGCAAAATGGCAATGGAATATGGTTCTTCGCCGGTAGCGCAGCCGGCACTCCAAATGCGAAGTTGTTTGCTGTTGTTTTGACGGGTTTTGATGAGCAGCGGCAAGATGTGGTATTCCAACGTCTCCAGACTGGCGCCTTCACGGAAGAAATACGTCTCGCCGATCGTCAGATGCGCAGCCAAAATTTCTATTTGATGTTGCGTTAGTGGCGTAGACACAAGCCAGTCGATGCACGCATCGACGTTCGCAAAGCCAAAATCGGCGCTGATAGGCCGTATTTTGCGGGCCAGTTCTCCCCGACGCTCCGGCGGAAAATAGATCCCCAAATTCTGGCGGATGAAATTACTTAAGGCGGCCAATCGTGTTTTTGAAATCTCTGCGGTCATCAGTTATTTTTCAAGGGTCGGGGGCGATGGTTGACGTAACGTCTCATCTTGAAGAGGCAAGGCATCTAAATTACAAATATACATCACGTCCCCATCTAGTTCTAATATTCCACTAAAATATTCAGATGCTCCAGTTGTGCTTTGGGCGCGCGCAATATCCAGTAGTGATGGCTTGATCACGCCGTCCACCGTATCAACCAGTAGCACGGCGCGCCCGGTTTTTGTGCGGATGATGATGAGCCGGTCAGATAACTCAACATCACGCGTCGGCAGGTTCAACCAGCGACGCACGTCAAAAACCGGCAACATTTGTCCGTGTACATTAATCACGCCCAAAAGTATCGGCGGCGCTCCGGGCACGGGGAGAATTTCCACAACCCTTATAATACGCTCTACTGCCGTCAGTGGCAGAGCGTATCGTTGGCTATCAATGGAAAAAACAATATGTTGAAACGAAGTATGCATAGGAAGAAATCATCAAACGTTGTAACTACTCACGCTATATACTACACATCTACATTATAATGCAAATCCACAACCTTACCATAAAACAAGCGTAAAGATTTAAGTGCGTGAGTCGATTTGTAGGGACAGAGCAACGCTCTGTCCCTACCCGGATGAGATTTTAACAAAATACGGGTTTTTGCCGTGGATTTTTCAAGAAAAATCCCGCCGCCTGGATACATTTCATTGAGTATGCGTTTGCCGTGCGTGAGTACGCGGCCTCATTGTGTTTCGTTTTGTTTCCGGCTATAATAATCGCGTACGCGAAAACAAAAAATCCGGTAAATCTATGATGTCAAATTCTCTTAAACAACAGGCTGAAGAAATCATAACTTCCATTGCTGAAGATCTGCAACAGCGTTCATCGATGATGGATGAAACAGGTGCAGAGGCCGATGGCCCACTCAACGCGCTGTTCAACCGGCTGATGGGTATTGTGAATGATGTTGACCTGTCCACCACCGCCAAACGAGTAGATAATCTCCGCGTCCGCTACCCCAATATGGCTACCGAAGAGCTGGCGCGCAAACTCATTCAACAAAAAATACAGAAGACGGGAACTATCGGGGCGGTAACGTCCGGCGCAGGGTTGATTCCGGGAGTGGGCACAGCCACCGCGCTGGTCGTGGGCACAGCCGCCGACATCGGCGCAACGTTTAAGTTGCAAGCGGAGCTGGTGCTGGAGATGGCACACTTACACCACTACCCCCTCACCGAGCAAGAAAAACAACAGGTGGTGTTATTTATCACTGGCCTGAGCGCCGGCGCAAGTTCATTGGCTCGCAAAGCAGGTCAGCGAGCCAGTCTGAAATTCAGCGAAGTTTTTGCCGAAAAATCACTACTGAAAGCGCTGCCGATTATTGGAGTTGTTGCCTCGGCGGGAACAAATGCGCTGTCTACCTACATCATCGGCCAGCGGGCGAATGCGTATTTTTCACAGGAAACAACGGAACTGGAAAGCTGGCAGGACAGTTTGCGCGCCATTACCGGCGTTGACGAGCGCGAGATTTCACGCTGGCTGGTGGAAGGCAGCAAGGCAACTGGCCAGGCACTGGCAACCGGAGCGGACAAGATAAGCGAGGCGGGGAAAGCGGCGGGGGCAACAGTTGCGGCCAAAGCAGAACAGGCCACCGATTTGAGCCAGAAAGCGGGGCGGGTTTACTTCGGTGGGGTGAAAACATTTTGGAAGGTCACGTTCAGCACCTTGATCGGCACAGCAAAATTGGTTGTCCAATTGATACGTTCTCTTCTGCACAGGGGGAGGAAATAGTGAGCTACAAGTGTCTGTAAGAGTGAGGGAAACCACAATCAATGGTGCGTAATCTGCAACAGAAAATGGGATTTTTGTTTCTGGCATTTTTTACTCTGGTTTCCACATCTGTGCTGGCAACGTCATGGACTGTGAACACCCAGCAGCAAGATGCACTGGTTATCAACCTGGCCGGGCGCCAGCGAATGCTCATTCAGCAGATGACCAAAGATGCTTTTCAATTAAGCCATTATCTGCACAATGAGTACCAGGATAATGAATCTGCGTGGCGGCGAACAACCCTGCAAGAAACGGTAGACACATTTGAACAAACATTACAAGCGCTCACCGTTGGAGGGCAAGCGCCGTATTTGCCATATCGGGCGGTTGTTTTGCCCGGCACCCAAGACCCCGATATTCTTGCCGGGCTGCAGAAAGTTCATCAAACCTGGATTAGCTTTCGCAATTATTTAGATGTTATCATTTCTCCGCAAGCTACCGACACTGGCAGAATCGCTGCGTCACAGAGGGTGGAGCAACTCTCTCCCACACTGGTGCAACAGGCTGATGATGTGGTCAGGTTGTATGAAGCGGCCTCAAACCGCAAAGTGGCTCGCCTGCGCTGGATACAGGTTTCATTCTTTGGAGGGGCGTTGCTACTTTTGTCAATCGGCGTCTGGATGACGCAACGTTCAATCTTAACCCCCCTTTACGACCTGGACCAGGTAGCTGACCGTATTGGGCGGGGAGACTTGAGTACCCCGGTGACGATAACCGGTCCCCACGAAATGCAAATTTTGGCCGACAGTTTTGATATAATGCGTCAACAACTGAAACTAGCACAAGAGAATTTGGAAGCACGGGTTGCCCAACGCACGCGTGAACTGACCGTTGCTTTCGAACTCAGCCAGGAAATTGTCACCGAACTGAAACTGAGACAACTACTCACCTCCGTTGTTGAACGCGCCAAATTGCTCACTCAAGCGCAAACTGCGGTGCTGTGTCTGCTGACCCCATCGGGTAAAACACTGAACATCGCAGCTTTCAGCAGTTCCCACCCTATCGACCCCGCCTCCCCACCGCAGCCAGTCGATCGTGGCCTGGCAGTTCAAGTTGTGGGGCAGGCGCAAACTATTGCTACCGATGTTGCATGTGCCAACTGCCAGTTTCTTAATCAGCAATCGGGACAGTGTACCGCCACCCCTCTGCGCGCGGGAGAACGCACCCTCGGCGCTTTGTGCGTGGTTCGCCCCCAACAAAACCAGTTCGACCCGGATGAGATTCGCGCCCTGACCCTGCTGGCAAACTCAGCCGCCATCGCTATTGACAACGCTCACCTGATTGAAACGGAGCGCGTTCAAGTTGAACAATCGGCCATTCTTGCCGAGCGCAACCGACTGTCAGCAGAATTGCACGATAACCTGGCCCAGACCCTCAGTTTTCTCAACCTCAAAACTGACCGGTTGACCGACTTGATTACCAAAAACCAACCGGAGCAGGCCAAAATAGAAATCAATCGGATGCAAGCAGCCATTAAAACGGCGTATGGACAGGTGCGCGCGGCCCTGGTGGGGCTGCAAGAACCGGTGACAGCACCGGGCGACCTCGCCGACGATCTCGCTGCCTGCGTGACCGATTTTGAGGCGCAAACACAGATCCCGGCACGGTTGACCATTAACGCCCCCACGACGTTGGCACTGCCGCGCATCATCCACACCCAAGCATTGCACATTGTCCGCGAAGCGCTCACAAACATTCGGCGCCACGCTCACGCCGAACAGGTATGGGTGCGTGTTGAGTGTGTAAATGGAGAAGTCCATTTTACCATCAAAGATAATGGGCGTGGCTTTAACCCAAACAACGTTAGAGGTAACAATCATTTGGGGTTGATGATTATGCGGGTGCGCGTCGAACGAAGCGGTGGCCAGCTGCATATTGTATCATCGCCCGGCAGCGGCACAGAAGTGACCGCCTGCTTCCCACTAAAAGTTAAAAATGGGAAAAGCAATGTGACAGATGGCCAACAACAAGTAATTGACAAATTCAGGGAGAAAATCGGATGACCCATGCTCGAATTTTACTTGCCGATGACCACGAACTGTTCCGCGAGGGTCTGGTGGGGTTGATTAACGCCCAGCCCGACCTGGAAGTGGTCGGTCAGGCGAGCGACGGATTGGAAGTACTGACTCTGGCCCGTGATCTTCAACCCGACTTGATCGTAATGGACATTAGCATGCCAGTTTGCGACGGTCTGGAAGCCACCCGTCTCATTCGGGGCACCCCCGACATGCCGGATGCTGCGATTGTAATACTCACTGTCCACGATGAAGATGAAAAGCTATTTGACGCCATTCGCGCCGGCGCCAATAGCTACCTTTTAAAAAGCACCAACTCGGTTGATTTTCTGCGTGGTGTGCGGAGCGCGCTGGCCGGCGAAACCATTCTCCCCCCCAAGCTGGCGGCCCGGCTGGTACAAGAATTTGCGCGCCTTGCACCCCGCCCGGCTTCCTCAACTGCGCGCCCCCGATCTGCTAAACCCATCTCCGACCTGACTCCACGTGAATACGATGTTCTCAAATTGATTGCCGTCGGCGCAACTGATAAAGAGATTGCCGCCAACCTCTCCATCAGTTTACACACCGTTAAAACGCACGTCCGCAATATCTTAAGTAAACTACATGCCGTCAACCGGCGTCATGCGGCCCGATTGGCCGATCAACAAGGGTTGTTAGACGATAAATCAGTATCTTCTCAATAATCTGGGGATATTGCTTTCAAACCCGTCAGGTTTTTCCCCGAATAATTGAAAAGACACATATCAAACAAATCTATAGCAAGTTTTATCTTCGCACCGTATCTTTTGGACTACGTTTTCGTCTGTAGTTGCAAGGAACGCCGCAATGCCAGATGTCACTATCGATAGTGAGATGACTCGTATTATAGAAGCCGCTCACCGATACGAGCAGTGGGCCTTTGAAGAGATTTATAACCGCTACGCTGATAAGTTGTTCCGCTTTTTACTGCTTAGAGTTGGCAGTAGACCTGAAGCAGAAGACCTGGTGGCGGAAGCCTTTGTACGGATTCTCCACCGCATCGACACGTTCCAGGGCAAAACCGTGGCATCTTTTTCTGCCTGGATCTATCGTGTTGCCCGAAACTTGCTGGTTGATCACTACCGTCACAGGGCCAAACGTGAAACCACATCTTTAGATGCTCGATATTATAAACTTGTTGATACCAACTCGGAACCACACAAAAAAACAGTGGAGTCACAAGCAAACAAAGAATTATATGACGCCATCGCCAACTTAACACCCGATCAACAACAGGTTGTTGTATTCAAATTTTTTGAGGGCATGAGCAATGCCGAAATAGCGCGAATTTTAGGAAAGACAGAGGGTGCAGTAAAGTCCCTGCAACATCGCGCCCTGTCAGCATTACAGCGGTTTTTAGCCGATGAGGAGAAAAGTGAATTTTGAAGACATTTTAGACGATTGCATTGCTCGCCTGCGGGCCGGGGAATCAATGGGGGATTGTCTACGCCGGTACCCAAAACACGCTGCCGCGCTCACCCCATTCCTTGAGCTGGCAGACACTTTAAGGCAAACCCCACCACCACGTCTGGGAGCAGATGCTTTTGTCGCCGGACGGCAGGCCCTGCGCAATGCAGTTGAGGCCTATTCGCCACCTGCAAAAGGCCGCCCTATTTGGACAAAATTAGCCTGGTCGTTGATAGCTGTTGCGGTAACAGCCACCGCCCTGGTCTTTGGACGGGGACTATTGCAGAGAAATCTCACCCCCACCCCGGCCAATTTGACAGCACCGACAATCACGGAAACTATGCCACCAACATCAACCGTTGTCCCAACAGATACGCTGGCGCCGTTGACGGCAACCCCTGCTCCATCCGCTACGTTTACACCTGTTACGGAGATCAGCAACACAGTCGAAGCAACATCTGAAACGACACCAGCAGTTCCACCGCTGGCACACACCAATACGGCCACACCTATGATTGTGGTTACCCATACACAGACGTCGGAAGCGGTGGGAACTGAGCTATCCACAAGCACACCTGCACCCGCAGAAACCAGGGAACCGTCCCACACACCTGAATCTGAACCGACAGAAAAACCTACCCCTACGGTGAAGCCCAGTGCAACGCCGGAGCCAACCGAAACGCACACACCCACCGTAGAACCGACGGAAACGCCAGAACCGACCGAAACGCACACACCCACCGTAGAACCGACGGAAACGCCAGAACCGACCGAAACGCACACGCCCACCATAGAGCCGACGGAAACGCCGGAGCCAACCGAAACACAAGCCCCCACCACAGAGCCGGAAACGCCGGAGCCGGCCGAAACGCACGCCCCCACAGTAGAACCAACCGAAACGCCAGAACCGGAAGAGACAGAAGAGGCTAACGAGCAAAGCGGGATCAATTGCAGCTATATCACTAAACCAGGCTGTGTAGTAACAGCTGCTGTGTAAACAACAACATTGATGATGGCTTGTTTTCCCAAACGGGTGACGTCGCCTGAACTGACAAACACGATGAAAAATCAGGATATTGGCAACGTGTTGCCAGACAAGGTTACATCAACCCGGGGATGAGGAATTTCGACTTCAAGAGTAAGTCCGCCGTCAGGTTGATTTTGTAGTCTCAAACGTCCCCCCAATAACGTGACACGCTCGCTGATACCCAGCAATCCGTAGTGCCCAGCGGCGGAAAGGGTGGACAGGTCAAAATCTTCTGTTATTCCCTTCCCATTATCCGAGATCGACACCCACAGCATACGGGGAGATGTGTGTTTCAGGTTGACATTCACCTGGCTGGCCTGAGCGTGCTTGCGTACATTACTGAGCGCTTCTTGCACAATACGAAAAATCGAAAGTTCAATCACTTCTGGCATCCGCCCCAACTCTGCATCCAGGATAAGGTTTACCAATGTGCCGGTGCGCTCGGCCCACGCATGGGTATATGAATGCAGCGCTGCTCCTAACCCTAAACTATCAATGGTGGGGGGACGCAACTCACCACAAATACGACGCACATCATCAACTAACACCCGTATCCCCAACCGCGTATCGATTATTTTGAGCTTCAAGGGTAACGGAAAATTCTGACTGTCTTCTATTTCTTCCAACTCGTAATTTGTGCTTAATAAATCTTGAATCACCTGATCGTGCAATTCACGGGCAAGGTGTTTGCGCTCTTCCTCACGTTCTGTCAGCAAGCGACGCTGTGCATCTTGCAACGCCAAATTCGCTTTGTCAAGGGCATCAACTTGTTTGGCAAGTTGTTCAATCAACTGTTGATTCAACGTATCTTGCGCAACGAGGTCCTTTTCGAGTAGTTGTTGCTGATGTTTCAGTTGCTCTGCTTGCCGGCGGGCACGATAAAAACTATCGAACGCCCAGATGGCGGGCGTGACCTGTTGTCGTTCAGGTGTATTTAACAGGCTGGCAACAACTTTTTCACGGGTTGTTTCATCGGTGCGAAAAGCGGCGACCTTACGCCCCTGTCTTAACACAATGATCCGGTCGGCTACGGCGAAAAGGTGGTCTAAATTGTTGCTGGCAAAGATTATGGCGATGTTTCTTTTTTGCCACAGTTGGATGAGTGACAGTAGTTTTTGCTGATAAGTGTAGCTGAGGAGAACAGTCGGTTCATCAATAAAAATGAGTTTGGGGACAGCGCTCATTACCTGAGCAATGGCAATCAATTGGCGCTTTTCGCTGGGTAAATTGGCGACTTTTTCGTGCAGTGAATTAACTTTTACCCCAAGTTGGGCAAGAATTTGCGCTGCTTCTTTATCCATCCGCGCCTGGCTGGGGATTTTGAGCCACTTGCCCAACCCCGCCCAACTCCGCTCATTGCCCAAAAAAATATTGCTGGTGATGTCAAGCCCTTCTGTCAGCGCCGGTTTTTGGTGAATAACTTCGATACCGAGTTTTCGGGCAGGGAATGGAAAATGCAACCGCTGGTCAGCGAGGTAGATTTCACCGCTGCTGGGCGCCAGCAATCCAGCAATCATCATTGCCAGCACAGATTTGCCCGCACCGCTGCGTCCCGCCAACCCGATGACTTCGCCGGAGTGAACCTCGAAGCTAACCTGCTGAATTGCAGGAAGCGTACCAAAACTTTTCGATAAATTAACGATCCTGAACAGAGGTTTCGGCATTAAACACTTCTGACAGCAATTCCCGTTTTGGATAACCATATGGGGCTACCACCATGGGTATAGCACAC
>CAYPUV010000109.1:0-12878 GCA_964413895.1 uncultured Anaerolineaceae bacterium | reverse complement strand
GTGGCGGCCCTGGGTGGGCCAGGTGGCCTGCGGGATGAAGTCACGCGGGTAGCGCAGGTGGATCCCCGCGGTCACCGCCTGGCGGTGGTGCCAGGTGTGGCGCCGCCCCGACGGGTCGCGGACCACCACACGGCAGGAGGCCATGGCATCGACCATGGCGGCGGTGAGGTTCTTCATGGGAATGAAGGCCTCGATGTCCACGCCCGTCTTCGCCTCGTTCTGCTGCAAGGAAAGGAGGTAGGCGTCGCCGTACTCCCATGGCGCGACCTTTGGCCGATGGGGGGACCTCTGGTGGGTCGCATTGCCGGAAGCAGCCCCCCCTCCCTCGACCCGCGGCGGCCCCCACAGCCGAACCGCCCACACCCACAACCCCACCCCCACACCCACGCCCATCGGTGTTGGTAGGCACGAATTAGGCTACCTAACCAGCGTAGAGTACACGCTGCAAACAGTAGTGGAAGTAACGCGCCAGAAAGAAGGGGTACTGGGCAACCTGTTGGTGCAGGACCGTGTATTGATGCTGGCCGCAGGGAATGTGCAGGCCGGCATTGACATGACGCTAATAAAAGACAAGGACATTATCATAAATGGAGACAGCGTGAAAATAACACTCCCACCGGCAACGATCATTAGTGTGGAATTATTGCCTGACCAATCAGAAGTCTTCGACAGCCAGAAAAAATGGCTTCTCTCAGACTACGAGGGATTGGAAGTGGAAGCGATGGACAAAGCTCGCCAGCAATTGGAGACCTGGGCTACGCATCAGGCCAATATTCTCCCCACAGCAGAGAAACTCGCCAGCCTCCAGTTGGAAACATTTTTGCGTCAAGTGGGGTTTAATAAAATTGAAATCACCATCAAACAGAAAAATGATACTTCGACTACTCCTTAAATTAATTTGGAAATCTCTGCCCCTGGTTGCTCTGGTAGTGATTGGCTGGTGGGTATACGCCAACCTACTTGCTCCCTCGCCGCCACCCGCACCGACAACCACTATTACCGACCGGCGCGGAATTGTAGAAGCAATCAAGCAGGTCAATAAACAAATTTTCATTGAACACTACAATATGGTTGATGTGCAATACACCAGCGCCCCCAAAGGCTGGATTGCGGCCCTGGGCCTCAAACAAGAAATGATCGTCTTGCTACGGGGACGGGTTCCTGCCGGGTTCAACCTGGAGAATATCACAGCAGACAATGTCTGGATCAGCGCCAACGGTCGGCGAGCACAAATCACGCTGCCGCCTCCCCAAATTTTTACAGACAACGTTTCAATTGACTTTGAAAACAGTCGCATCCTTGTGCAAAAAGATACCTGCCCCAATTTTTTGTGTGCAGACAGTTTAGAAGCTTACCAATCTGAAGTACTCCCTGCCGGGAGACAACTCCTCATCGATTACGCCCGCGAGAACGGCATTCTTAATCAGGCTGCTAGAGATGGGCAAATTTATTACGAGCAATTACTCCGCTCGCTGGGATTTGAAGAAGTGCGGGTGATTGTTACCGGCTACGGTGCGAAATGAGTTCCTTGCAACCGCCGTTCACTGAACTACCCGCATAGTTTTCATCCCTTCGCGGAAACGTTTCCACAAATTACCCAAAAGTATTGACAATACACTCGACTCAGGTTATAATGGGGACATCATTCGGAAACGTTTCCTAGAAGATAATAAAGGTAAAATTCAATCTCACCGGCGACGGTTTTTTTCTTTCCACAACGCGGAAACGCTTCCTCCAACACAAATCAATCCACTGTCTTTGACAACTGTTAATCACGTGCCATCAAAGTTGATCACATTTCAAATTTAGTCTCAACCAGAAGGAAACGGTTCCGCCCAGAAGGAACCGATGTCAAGCGCAACACAATAGGGTAATGTTTGTGGCCGCAACTATTCACGATGTAGCAAAACGCGCCGGCGTTGGCATTGGTACCGTCTCTAGCGTTATCAACAACAGCCGCGCTGTCAATCGAGAAACCAGAGAACGGGTACTCAAGGCTATCGCCGAGTTGGATTACACCCCCCATCCCGCCGCCCGCCGCCTCTCTTCCGGCAAAACTTTCACCATTGGAGCAATTATCCCCTTCTTCACCCGCCCCGCCGCTGTTGAGCGATTGCGCGGTGTGATGTCGGTTATTGCTCCCAGTGAATATGACTTCACCCTCTTCAGTGTGGAAACCGCCGCCCAACGCGAAGAACAACTCAGAACAGTGCCTCGACGGGGTCGCGTGGATGGACTGATTGTCTTCTCTTGTCCTCCCACCGAACGCGAGGTGCAGCGCTTGCTCAACTCAAACACCCCCACCGTACTCATCGACGCTTATAACTCCCACCTCAATTGTATTTACATTGATAATGAATTGGGTGGCTATCGTGCCACCAAGCATTTAATTGGGCAAGGCCACCGAAAGATCGGCTATTTGGGCGACCCGCTCAATGATCCCATTGGTTTTTTTGTTAGCCAACATCGTTTCAACGGCTATCGCAAAGCTTTAGAAGAAGCAGGCATCACTTTTAACCCCAATTATCATCGTGAAGGGCCCCATTCAATGGAAAGCGGCCGACAAATGGCGCTTGATATGCTCAACCAACCCGATCCGCCCACCGCTATGTTCGCCTTCAGCGATACCATTGCATTTGGGGTGCTAGAAGCTGCTAAAGAATTGAAACTGCGCGTCCCCAATGACCTGGCGGTCATCGGGTTTGACGATATCGAATTGGCGCGACTGTACGGTCTGTCTACGATGCGCCAACAACTGTACCAAACCGGGGTGATGGGTGCAGAATTATTGCTCAACATCATCAGCAACCCCAATCAAGAGAAATTACAAGTGCAACTTTCGATTGAATTGGTTCCTCGTCACAGTACAGTTGGCGCGTAACACAAGGTCGGGGTGGTTCAAATGTTTATCGCCATAAAACCAGGTAAATCTGTGCCAACAGCGACGCGATGCGGGATGCGTGTTTTGCAATCGCATCACGTTGCTAATTGCTAACCGTAGCCATCACGAACCATACCCTCAAATAAAGGAGGTGATGCCTCAAATAGATTTCACTTACTTCGATTTGTTACCGAGTTTTGTGTTCCATTTACTTGAAATTTATTGAGAAGGAGAAAAGTAATGCATAAAAAATCTCTCTGGCTTTTGGTTGCGCTGGTGCTAGTGATGGCGGTAGCGCTCTCTGCCTGTGGCGGTGGTCAAGCCACCCAGCAACCACAAGCCGAACAACCCACAAAAGTAGTAGAACAACCGACTAAAGCCCCAGAACCTACCAAAGCACCCGAACCCACCAAAGCACCCGAACCCACCAAAGCACCCGCACAACCGGCTGTTGAAAAGACCGGTCTGGACGAGCTTGACCGCGCCTACGCTGGCGAGTTCAAAGGCACAGTGGTATCGATGAGTGGCCCCTTCACCGATGAAGACGCGGTGAAATTCAACAACTCCGTCGCCGAATTTGAAAAAGCCACCGGCATCGACATCCAGTACGAAGGCACCAAAGAATTTGAAGCCTCCATCTCCGTCCGCGTGGACGCCGGCGACGCCCCCGACATTGTGGACTTCCCACAGCCCGGGTTGCTCGGCAACTTCGCGGCAGCGGGCAAGGTAGTGGACGTGAACAGCTTTATACCCACCGACTACCTGCAAGGGCAATATAACCAATCGTGGCTCGATATGGCAACCGTTCCCGGCGCAGACGGCAACCCGATGATGGCTGGCGTGTGGCAACGCTTCAACGGCAAATCCATCGTCTGGTACCCCAAGGCGCAATTCGAAGCTGCCGGCTATCAAATTCCCAAAACCTGGGATGAACTGCTAGCCCTCACCCAGCAAATCGCCGACGACGGCGACACCCCCTGGTGTATCGGCATCGAATCCGGCGCCGCCACCGGTTGGGTCGCCACCGACTGGATGGAAGACATCATGCTCCGCACCACCTCCCTCGAAAACTACGACAAATGGGTGCGCGGCGAATTGCCCTTCTCCTCCCCTGAAGTCAAAAACGCCGCCGAACTGATGTCCAAAATCTGGCTCAACGATAGCTACGTCTACGGCGGTCGCGCAGGCATCGTCTCCACCTTCTTCGGCGACGCCCCCACCCCCATGTTCGAAAACCCGCCCAAATGCTGGCTCCACAAACAAGGTAACTTCATCACCTCCTTCTTCCCCGCCGGCGTTGAAGCAGGGAAAGACTACGGCTTCTTCTACTTCCCGCCCATCGACGACACCTACGGCAAACCCTTCCTCGTCGCGGGCGACATCATGGCAATGTTCAACGACCGCCCCGAAGTCCGCGCGGTGATGGAATACTTCACCAAAGGCGAATCCGTCAAAGCCTGGCTCGAAGCCGGGGGCGCGCTCTCACCCCATAAAGACGCCTCCCTCGACTGGTACGGCAACGACGTGGAACGCGGCGTCGCAGAACTGGTGCAACAAGCTACCTCCTTCCGCTTCGACGCTTCTGACCTGATGCCCGGCGAAGTCGGCGCCGGTACCTTCTGGAAAGGCATGACCGATTACGTCTCCGGCTCCATCGACCTCGACACGGCCCTCAAAGAAATCGACGACTCCTGGCCCAAAGGAGCCACAGCCGTTGGTGGTACGGGTGGCGCCAGCGAAAAGACCGGTCTGGACGAGCTTGACCGCGCCTACGCTGGCGAGTTCAAAGGCACAGTGGTATCGATGAGTGGCCCCTTCACCGATGAAGACGCGGTGAAATTCAACAACTCCGTCGCCGAATTTGAAAAAGCCACCGGCATCGACATCCAGTACGAAGGCACCAAAGAATTTGAAGCCTCCATCTCCGTCCGCGTGGACGCCGGCGACGCCCCCGACATTGTGGACTTCCCACAGCCCGGGTTGCTCGGCAACTTCGCGGCAGCGGGCAAGGTAGTGGACGTGAACAGCTTTATACCCACCGACTACCTGCAAGGGCAATATAACCAATCGTGGCTCGATATGGCAACCGTTCCCGGCGCAGACGGCAACCCGATGATGGCTGGCGTGTGGCAACGCTTCAACGGCAAATCCATCGTCTGGTACCCCAAGGCGCAATTCGAAGCTGCCGGCTATCAAATTCCCAAAACCTGGGATGAACTGCTAGCCCTCACCCAGCAAATCGCCGACGACGGCGACACCCCCTGGTGTATCGGCATCGAATCCGGCGCCGCCACCGGTTGGGTCGCCACCGACTGGATGGAAGACATCATGCTCCGCACCACCTCCCTCGAAAACTACGACAAATGGGTGCGCGGCGAATTGCCCTTCTCCTCCCCTGAAGTCAAAAACGCCGCCGAACTGATGTCCAAAATCTGGCTCAACGATAGCTACGTCTACGGCGGTCGCGCAGGCATCGTCTCCACCTTCTTCGGCGACGCCCCCACCCCCATGTTCGAAAACCCGCCCAAATGCTGGCTCCACAAACAAGGTAACTTCATCACCTCCTTCTTCCCCGCCGGCGTTGAAGCAGGGAAAGACTACGGCTTCTTCTACTTCCCGCCCATCGACGACACCTACGGCAAACCCTTCCTCGTCGCGGGCGACATCATGGCAATGTTCAACGACCGCCCCGAAGTCCGCGCGGTGATGGAATACTTCACCAAAGGCGAATCCGTCAAAGCCTGGCTCGAAGCCGGGGGCGCGCTCTCACCCCATAAAGACGCCTCCCTCGACTGGTACGGCAACGACGTGGAACGCGGCGTCGCAGAACTGGTGCAACAAGCTACCTCCTTCCGCTTCGACGCTTCTGACCTGATGCCCGGCGAAGTCGGCGCCGGTACCTTCTGGAAAGGCATGACCGATTACGTCTCCGGCTCCATCGACCTCGACACGGCCCTCAAAGAAATCGACGACTCCTGGCCCAAGTAATAGCCTTTCTACCGAACCTGACAGGTCTTAAAAAACCTGTCAGGTTTTTAAGGTTTTTCAACCCGAATTCAGGAGGGAAGTGTATGCGATCAAATGTAGCAGAAAACTCCGGTTCAATTGTTAATTGGCTCACCGGTACCATCGGGCGCATCCTCATCTCGCTATTTGTCCCTATTGTTACCTTTGTGGTCCTGTGGCAAGGGTTCATCTTCCTCCGAGATAGCAATGCGCCAAAAATACTCATCACCCTAGTAGCCATTGTGTGGGGGGTAGGTGGGGTTGCGATGCTATATGTTGTTTCCAACTGGCTTATCGAAAAACTACCGTCGATATGGGTACGCCGCCTGCAACCTTACGTGTTTGTTGGACCAGCCGTGGCGATTCTGGCGTGGTACCTGGCAATCCCCACCTTCAGAACCTTCTGGTTCAGCCTGTACGGTCCCAGCAGTAAAGAATTTGTGGGGTTGCAAAACTATGCCGCTATCTTCACCCAACGCACCATGCTGCTGGCATTCCGCAACAACTTACTGTGGATTGTGTTCGGCGCGAGCCTGTCGGTTATTTTCGGGCTGTTGATTGCCGTGCTGGCAGACCGTAGCAAGTTTGAAACCATCGCCAAATCACTCATTTTTATGCCGATGGCAATTTCAATGGTTGGCGCGGGGGTCATCTGGAATTTCATTTACGAAGTGAAAGGAAAAGGCGACCCACAGATTGGCTTGCTGAATGCCATTTGGGTGGCGCTGGGCCACGAACCACAAGCGTGGACATCGTTGCTGCAACCGTGGAACAATTTCTTTTTAATTGTTATCCTCATCTGGCTGCAAACTGGCTTCGCAATGGTGCTTTTCTCTGCTGCGATCAAAGGTATCCCCGCCGAACTGATGGAAGCCGCCCGCGTGGATGGCGCAAACGAGATTCAAATCTTCTTCAGAATTATGATCCCCTACATTATGGGAACCATCATCACCGTTTCAACCACCATCGTCATTTTCACACTGAAGATATTCGATGTGGTGTGGGTGATGACCGGCGGGCAATTCGGTACCACCGTTATCGCCACCCAATTTTATCGAGAATATTTCACCAACCGCAACTTTGGGTACGGATCGGCCATTGCTATCATCTTGCTGATTGCCGTCATTCCGGTGATGATTTACAATCTGAAACAGTTTAGCGAACGGGAGGCGTTTTAATGAGCAATGCAAAAAGCGGCAAACGACAAAAGCTCATCAGCGATATTTGGGTAAATGGCATCCTGCTCATCATTGTTTTAGTCTGGACGATCCCCACCATTGGCCTGCTGGTTTCATCGTTTCGCACCCGTTTTGATATTGCCACCTCTGGTTGGTGGACAATTTTCCCTCACCGCGAGTGGGTAGTGGAAAAGGAGTTTGAGCCGGGCAAAGATCTTGACCGCAACGGGGTAATGACCATTGAAGGTGCAACCGGCACGTTTAAAGAGTTTCGCGCCGGTATTGAAATGCCCGATGGCAAGCGCGTCACCTGGATTGGTAACAAACGGCTGGGTAAAATTGAAGTGCAACAACGAGAGTGGACTGTCCGCACCGATATGACCCTGCAAAATTACAAAGATGTGCTCACCGGCAAAGAATATGAAGTGGTGCAATCCGACGGCAGCAAGAAAATTGAGCAGGGCGACGACATGTCCAGCGCATTTTTGAACAGCCTGACCGTCACCATTCCCGCCACTGTCATTCCTATTTTAATTGCCGCCTTTGCCGCCTACGGCTTTGCCTGGATGCGTTTCCCAGGGCGACGCCTGCTTTTCATTATGGTGGTGGCGCTACTGGTGGTGCCGCTACAAATCGCGCTCGTCCCCATTTTGCGTGACTATGTGAAGCTCAACCTGAACGGGACATTCCTGGCAGTGTGGCTGGCGCACACAGGCTTTGGGCTGCCACTGGCAACCTACCTGCTCTTCAATTACATCAGCGGCCTTCCGCGCGACATTCTGGAATCGGCTTTTATTGATGGTGCATCGCACTTTACCATTTTCACCCGCCTGATACTGCCACTGTCCGTTCCGGCACTGGCATCGTTCTCCATCTTTCAGTTTTTATGGGTGTGGAACGACTATCTGGTCGCATTGATTTTCATCGGCGCCAAAGCGGATGTGCAAGTGTTGACGATGCGGCTGGCGGAAATTATCGGCTCGCGCGGTAGCGACTGGCATCTGCTCACTGCTGGAGCATTCGTTTCGATGGTGCTGCCGCTCATTGTTTTCTTCTCCCTCCAGCGCTTCTTTGTGCGTGGCTTGCTGGCTGGCTCGGTGAAAGGATAATACATTTGTGCAGTTGCCCCTAATATTTATTTAGCAACACACAAAAACGTGATATGTGAAACGTGATGAAACACATCGAAAATTTTCGCGCATCACGTTTCATGATTCTACCAAAAATCTCACGCAAAAGCGCAAAGTTGCCAAGAAAAAGCAAGCGAAGTATTTTGAAGAATACTGAAAACTCCTCCTGAAAGTGGTGTACCGTAGGCTCCTTTGAAAATAGCAGTCAGTCATCTCAGTTTTACTGCTGATAGCCGACCGTTGACGGCTGAAAACTAAAGTTTCATCCGCTGTGGTGTGCCGTAGGCTCATGACAACTACTCTTGAAAATCCTTTGCGTCTGGCGACACCTGTGCCCTTTGGGTACCTGTGCCCTTTGGGTACCTGTGCCCTTTGGGTACCTGTGCCCTTTGGGTATTGCGTGAGACAAATCTTTTTTCAAGCGAAGGACCTTACAACAATGACAAATGAACACGCCTGGTGGCAAACAGGAATCATCTACCAAATCTATCCACGTTCATTTCAAGATAGCAACAATGACGGCATCGGCGACCTGCCAGGCATTACTCAGCGGCTAGATTACCTGCAATCGCTGGGTATTGGTGTTATCTGGCTCTCACCCATCTACCCTTCACCGATGCACGATTTTGGGTATGATGTCGCTGATTATCGGGACATTCACCCCATCTTCGGCACCATGGACGACTTCGACCACCTGCTGGCAGAAACCCATCAACGCGGTCTGAAATTGATCCTCGATCTGGTTCCCAATCACACATCGGATGAGCATCCCTGGTTTGTGGAAAGTCGACGCAACCGCAGCAACCCCAAGCGCAACTGGTACATCTGGCGTGACCCCGCCCCCGATGGTGGGCCACCCAACAACTGGCTCAGTTACTTCGGCGGGACAGCATGGACTTTCGATGAAACCACCGGGCAGTACTACCTGCATCAATTTACTCCCCAGCAGCCTGACTTGAACTACCGTCATCCCGATGTTCTTCCGGCGATGCTGGACAATATGCGTTTCTGGCTCAACCGGGGCGTGGATGGCTTTCGGGTGGATGTCATTCATTTAATGATGAAAGATGCCCAATTCCGCGATGAACCGTTGAACCCTGATTGGGATGGGGTACACGTTTCCACAAAACTCCAGCACGTTTACACTAGAAATCTACCGGAAGTACACAACTTGATCCGGCGGATGCGGGCCGTGTTGGATGAATACGATGACCGGATGATGGTAGGTGAAATCTATCTGCCCAATGCAGATCTGATGAAATATTATGGTAAAAATCTTGATGAGTGCCACTTGCCGTTCAACTTTCAGCTTATTTTAATGGATTGGAAAGCCCAAACTGTGCAACAAGCGGTAAACGCTTACGAAGCCGCCCTGCCCGCAGGCGCCTGGCCCAACTGGGTGCTGGGCAACCACGACCAACATCGCGTGGCAACACGGGTCGGCGCGGCGCAAGCGCGGGTAGCAAATATGCTGCTGCTGACGCTGCGTGGCACACCCACCACCTATTACGGCGAAGAAATTGGAATGGAAGACGGAACGGTACCCCCAGAATTTGTGCAAGACCCGCCCGCCGTGAACAACCCGGATGTGGCGCACATCATCGGGCGCGACCCGGAACGCACGCCGATGCAGTGGGACGCCGGCCCCAATGCCGGGTTCACCGGCGCGGAGGTGTCTCCCTGGCTGCCGGTAGCGGAGAATTACCCCATTCTGAATGTGGCAGCACAGGAAGCCAACCCCACTTCAATGCTGAACCTGTATCGCGCCCTCACCAGCTTGCGCCGCAGCGAGTCCGCCCTCAACATGGGCAACTATATGGTAATAGATGCCGGAGCCGCTGACATTTTCGCCTATCTGCGCGCCGCTAAAACCGATCAGTTTCTCATTGTTTTGAATTTTGGCGCACACCCGCACACACTCAATCTCAGCACGGTGGCTCGCCGCGCCGAAATCGCCATCGCCAGCGACATGAAACGCGCCGGCGTGGTTGACCTTGCGGCATTGGAACTCGCAGGTAATGAAGGGCTGGTACTGCGAATTGAGGACAAAGCGTGAAACGTGGAACGCTACAAAATACCACACACTGCGTAATGTGTATTTCATAATTCGTAATGCATAAAAATAATTCCCGGAGCAGCATTCATGCACGTTGCCTTTTTGAACCCACAAGGAAATTTTGATCCTTCCGATAGCTATTGGACTGAACACCCCGATTTTGGAGGACAGTTGGTTTATGTGAAAGAAGTTGCGCTGGCGATGGCAGCGCAAGGGCATCGGGCCGATATTATCACCCGCCAAATTGTTGACCCCACCTGGCCTGAATTCGCCGCCCCGATTGATCACTACCCCGAACACCCCAACGTGCGCATCCTGCGCATGCCGTGTGGCCCCCCAACCTTCCTCCCCAAAGAGCAATTGTGGCCCTGTTTGGGTAGTGATTGGGTTTATGGTATCATTAACTTTTATCGACAGGAGGGCGATCTACCAGATTTTCTCACAGCCCACTACGCCGACGGTGGACTGGTGGGGGCACTGTTACACCAGCAAACTGGCGTGCCTTTCAGCTTCACCGGGCATTCGCTGGGAGCGCAAAAAATGGACAAATTGCATGTCAGCGCAGATACTCTTTCTGCACTAGATGCTCGCTTCCATTTCAAAGAGCGCATCACTGCCGAGCGTATTGCAATGAACCACGCCGACGTTATCATCGTTAGTACCGAGCAGGAGAAATGCGAGCAATACAGTCATCAAGCGTATCACGGCGCGATTGACCCGCTGGGCGCCGATCGGGACCGGTTCGCCGTAATACCGCCGGGCGTTAATCAGCACATTTTCTCTCCAGAGACAAACACCTCAGACGCCGTTGTGTCCGAGCGGTTGCAAGCGGCGCTGGCACGCGACTTACCACCGGATCGCCGTTCATTACCGCTGGTACTGGTATCCAGTCGGCTTGATCAGAAAAAGAATCACCTGGGGGTGGTGCGGGCGTTCACGCAGAGCGCCAGCCTGCGGGCCATCGCCAATTTAGGGATTGTGGTTCGCGGGCTGGAAAATCCCTTGCGTCAACGAGCAAAATTGCCAGAACAGGAACGGGCAATCCTGGATGAGATTGTCCGCACCCTGGATGAAAACAACCTGTGGGACACGGTCACATCCTTCCCGCTCAATAGTCAGGCAGAATTAGCCGCTGCCTACCGTTGGGCAGCCCAACAGCACGGCGTTTTTGCGCTCACGGCCCATTACGAGCCTTTTGGTCTGGCTCCCCTGGAAGCGATGAGTTGCGGGTTGCCGGCTGTAGTCACCCGCAACGGTGGTCCCCAGGAAAGCCTGTACGATGCAGTCGCGCACAAAAAATTCGGTGTGTTGGTCAACCCCACAGACCCCAACGACATCGCACGGGGGCTGCTAGAGGCCCTGTCACCTGAATCGGCATGGCACTATTACCATTGTGCTGGAATGGAGCGGGTTAACAGCCGTTATACCTGGGAGCGCACGGCCGCAGGCTATTTACACACCATTGAGCGTGCGCAATCGGCCGCCTCCGCCCCTCGTCCCCGGCTGTCCATTCCAGCGTATTTCACCCAGCCCCACACCGCCCCAGAGATTCCACTGGCAAAATTGGCGGCGTTGTATGGGACACAAAAAAGTTGATGGCCATCAGCCTTAATTCGCAAATCACCACAGGATTTACCCATAATGCCCACACCTGCAATTGATGTATTGACCATCGGCGAAACGCTGGTAGATTTTATTTCTGCCAGGGTGACTGCTGGCTTGCGCAACGCTGAAACGTTTCAACGACATCAGGGCGGCTCTCCCGCGAACATCGCCGCCAACGTTGCCCGGCTGGGCAAACAGGCTGCGGTCATTTCCAAAATGGGCGCGGGGGCCTTCGGGCAGTTTTTGCGCACCGAATTGCAGCGCACAGGGGTGCTAACCGATTATCTGGCGCTGGACCCCACCGTGCGCACCAGTATTATCTTCATTTCGCGTACCAGCGGCACGCCAGAGTTCGAGCCTTTCCGCAATGCCGATTACAAACTCACCCCAGCCGAAGTTCCCACGGCCGCCATCGAGCGGGCACGGGTTGTCCATGCGTCTACCTTTGCCCTTTCCCGCGAACCGTGCCGTTCAGCAGTGCGCAAAGCCTTTAAACTGGCTCACCAGCAAGGCAAAATCGTGTCGCTTGACCCTAATTACAGCTCCGTCATTTGGCCCGATTACCAGGAAGCAATTACAGTATTACGCGACCTGTACCGCTACACGACAATCACCAAAGCATCTTTAGATGATGTTCGCCGCTTGTTTGGCAAAGGGTATTCTCTTCAAGATTACACCCGTTTGCTACACGAATGGGGCGCGCAAACTGTTGTCTTAACCCTGGGCAAATATGGCTCGCTGGTATCGCGCGACGGACAACTACTGGGTCATCTATCCGCCCGCCCGGTTGAAGTTGCCGACGCCACAGGAGCAGGCGATGCTTTTTGGGCCGGGTTCCTCACCGCTTTGCTCGACGGATACCCGCTTCAAACTTGCCTCTTGTTTGCCAGGGAGGTTGTAGAAATGAAACTCGTCACCATCGGGCCGCTCTCCACCGCCCTCAACCGCACCGAAATTTACAGCCGTCTCCCCGCCGTCGAAGTGGAACTCCACACCCATTGGAGAGACGTGCCGCAGAACAA
>CAYPUV010000108.1:0-12880 GCA_964413895.1 uncultured Anaerolineaceae bacterium | reverse complement strand
GGGAAGGGGGGAAATAGGGGGGATGGGGGAAAAACAACGATTTTTTGAAACCTTACCCAAAGGGCACAGGTGCAACAGCCGTGGCGCAACCATTGAATCCGTTGACAAATAGTTATCCCAATGTTATCCTTAACTTATCAGTTATAGTTAAGTTAACAAGAGGTATGGCATGCCTATAAATTATCCAGACATTCTAGGAGAATACATCACCGCCCCCATTCGTTTTGAGATCGACGGGCTACAGTACGTAGGCCAGTTTGCTCCTTCCACCATTGCACCAGGAGAGATTGCAACGCTACAACTATTTTTACAGAACACGTTGAACGTGCCCTTGTCAATTGAACTTAGACCCCACATTCCACAAATTGGTCGCTTTAGAACACAACCTGTATTGGCCCTGGGAGATACCTTGATAGAGCTAACATTGGACGAGGCCGAAGTGGGCGTGGAAAATATTCCCGTCACCACAACCAATCAAATTGTCCCCGGAACATTCTCGCTTGAGATTGAATTCAAGGTCAAACATCCCAAAAACGCTGCCCAAATTCGTGCCCCCAAGCCCGATAATCCGCTTAAATCCCTGCCCATTGCCGACCCTGTCGGATTAGATTTGATCAGTGTTGTGGGCGCCACGTATAAAGTGAAAAATGGGAAAAAGGCAAACTTCTCGGTAACAATTTCTAACGACCTCGGTGAAGAAGCCCCCACAGACAATCTAAAACCAACTTATAAAAAATTGTGGGATCGGGATATGGCGCACATTCAACACCAGGCGCAGCAAGAAATCAACAAAATTCGGGCAACCATTCTGAAAGATTTGGCGATAGAGCCTTTATTTGTAGCCTTGTACGCAGAGACCCAACAGCGATTTGTGGATGCCGGATTACCACTACGTATTGGAGAAGCGATTGCATTAGGCAAATTGCTCACCTACACCTGCCAGTTGTTCCTCAAACAAAGCAACTTGCAAGATGGTCTGCTGTGCCCCATTTGGGAACGCGCATTGTTTAACAACTACCCCACTACCGATATTCGAAAAATGATGCGCGACGTGGGCTACAGGCACATCGTTCGATTGAGTATCGCCCTGAGTTTTGGTTTGATTGGCCGGGTTGCCGGCTCCCCCCCGTGGAGCAAAGAAGAACAATCTGCGTTGATGGAATATGTGGTTGACGCGCTGGAAGAGGGTTTGCCACTGGAACCCGATTTCTTGTATCTTCCCCTGATGCTGGGGGCATTGATAGTGGTAAAAAACATACAATTGCCCGGCGAAGATATGGCCCACACCGTGCGCCTCATCAAACAAGCCAGAGAAGCACGGCAAAATCTTTTTGAAGACCAGGATTTAGTCATAGCTAACAGGTTGTACGCCAGCTTTTTGCAAAAAGCCTTGAAAGTATCATCCCCATAATTCGGGATAATCTTCCTGTAAGTTTCAGCTTTCCGGGAAGGTATGTTTGCTACCTTACTTTAAGTTGTGTTACAGCCCCCAACCTGGACGATCCGGGATCAAACAAGAATTTTGACTCACGCAAGGTTGCAAAGTCCGCCAAGAAAAAACAAATTAAAAACTTTGTGTCCTTCGCGCCTTTGCGAGGGATTTTTTGGCTCAATGAGCAGGAATCTGGTTAGTAACGGACTAAATTGAATTACCTGCTTTTATTCCCGCCATCCGTGTCTCCAATTCTTCTTTGCGCGCAGAAAACGCTTTTTTCCCTTCGGCAAGCAATTTGTCCAGTCGCTCGGCAAATTGTTGTTGTGTATCTTGTCCGCTCTGCGGTGTCGTCAACAGTATTATAGATGCCCCAACAAACACCCCAATTAAAACTCCGGCCATAAAATTCAGAAAACGCATTGTAGGTTTAGCCTCCCTTGAAAATAGTAGTCAGTCATCAGTTTTCAGCACTCAGTTTTACTGCTAATAGCTGAGCGCTGACGGCTGAAAGCTAAATTTTCATCGCCAGTGGTGTGCCGCAGGCTCATGAAAACTCACTTTTTATGCACATAACAGGGCAACCACACCGTAAATTGTGTCCCGTGCCCCACTTTGCTTTGGGCTTGAATGTGGCCCCCGTGTCCTTTAACAATATTATACACTATTGCCAGACCCAACCCAATCCCTGGCCCTTGTTTTCTACTTTTGTCAACCTGATAAAATCGTTCAAAAATTCGGCTCAACTCTTCGGGGGGAATGCCGGGGCCGGTATCGGCAATGGCTATGCGCGCAAAGCGCTGTGCACTGGCAACCATATCAGCACGCCTCACAATTGTGGATGCGTTTTCTGGGGCCAACGCCAGATGGCCATCAATCCTAATTTTCCCACCGGGCGGCGTATGTTTAATTGCATTATCCAAAAGATTTGTAAAAACCTGTTTCAATCGGTCTCCGTCGCCAACCACCACCGGAACAGTATCAAAATCTTTGCTTAAAATAATATTTTTGGCCGCAATTTGCGGGGCCAGGCTATCGAGGGTAATGGACAAAAGTGCTTTTAAGTTGATTGGATTCTTGTCCATTACAATTTGTCCCGCATCGATGCGCGCCAAATCAAGTAAATCTTCTACCAATCGTCGCATCCGGGTGGCTTCGTTGTGAATGATGGTTGCAGCCCGGATACGGGTTTCGTCGTCGCTGGCTGTGCCGTCCAACAATGCTTGTGAAAACCCTTGAATTGACGTGAGCGGGGTCTTTAAATCGTGCGACACATTCGACACAAAATCGCGCATTGCGGTTTGGCTGGCTTGAACTTGCTGCACCATACTATTGAAGGCGCTGGCCACCTGTTTTACTTCGGCGGGGCCGGTTTCGGGAATTTTGTGGCTGTAGTTTCCATCGGCAACGGCCTCTGCCGCCAGGGCGATACGCCTGAGCGGTCGAGCCACGGAGCGTGCAATTGCCCATCCTAATAAAATGGACACCATAAAGGCAATAAGGCCGGCCACCCAAAAACCTATCCACAAATCCGAAATAAGTGCGGCAGTAGTTTTGGGATAGGGTGTGACCAGAGCAACATAGATTTTGGGAGGGCTGTCAGAAACAGCGGGGTACGGTTTGGCAACGTAAAGCCAGAGTGCAGTATCGGGGCCAACAAAATGGCCGTTGGTGAACCTGGTGCGAATCCGCGTGGAAACAACCGGGGATGAGAGGGTAATTGAGTCTCCTATCCATTTATCTTGACTGTCAAACAATACACGACCGTGTGAATCTAAGATTAACAATCGGTGTTGCAAGGGGGGCAAGTGCTGGCGCAATTGCTCAGCAAACGGTTCAACTGCGCCGCGTCTGCCGGGGCGTTCTTGTCGCAACAGTTGCTCTAACGGGCCAATTACCTGACTGAGTTCCGTGGACAGTCGAAATTGCACCAGCCGGGTTTGAATTGGGCGGGATAATAAAAACAGCGCCAGAAGGGCAATGACAAGCGCTACAAAAATAACAACAACGTATGAAATTATTAATCGGGAACGAATGCCGTTAAACATTATGTTGGAAACTCCAGGTTATTCGACGGTTAGTTTGTAACCCACCCCCCACACTGTTTCAACATTCACAGATGAGCTGGCAAGTTTTTTTCTTAAGTGTGCGATGTGAACATCTACGGTACGTGTTTCACCAAAGAAATCGAAGCCCCACGCCATATTTAACAGTTGTTCCCGCGACAATGCCTGGCCACTGTGCTGAATTAAAACTTGCAACAGGTCGAACTCTTTGGTGCGCACATCAATTCGGGTTCCGTTGATAGATACTTCTCGGCTGGTTAGATCAAGTTTTAGGTTACCCAGGGTAATTATCTCCTGCCGATCATCGGCTGGGGACGTTGGGTAATAACCACGCCGCAGCACAGCTTTGACCCGTGCCAGGAGTTCGCGGGGGTTGTAGGGTTTGGTCATATAATCATCTGCGCCCAACTCTAGCCCTACAATTTTATCTATGTCATCGTCGCGGGCAGTGAGCATAATAATCGGCAGGTTGCTTTTGGCCCGTATCCGTCGGCACACTTCCCAGCCATCAAGTTCGGGCAACATCAGGTCTAGCACAACTAAAACCGGCTTAACGCGCTCTATGGCTGCCAGCGCAGCCAATCCATCCTGGGCGCTTTCCACGACAAATCCTTCTTTTTCCAAATACATTCGTGCCAATTCAATAATGTTTTTTTCGTCGTCAACCACAAGGATCGTTTCTTTTTCTTTGGGCATAGAATCCCCTTTGTTCATTCAAGATATGTTTCAATTTCGAGGGTATTATAATTCATTTTGTTATAATTTGCATTGGGAGAATGTAAAGAGTTTGTAAAACAAAAAAGGAGCCGATTGGCTCCCTTTTGTTTTATTAATCTGTTTTTTACTTACAGGGCTGTTTTTGCAGTTTCTACCAGTGCGCTGAACCCCGCGGGGTCATTAACGGCGACGTCAGCCAATACCTTACGGTCTAGCGTTACGCCGGCGGTCTCTAATCCGTGCATAAATTTACTATAAGAGAGACCATTCTGTCTTGCTGCAGCATTGATTCGTACAATCCACAAGCCGCGAAAGTCTCGCTTGCGATTGCGGCGGTCTCTGTAAGCATATGCCAATGACTTCATCATGGCTTCGTTTGCTCGACGGTAAAGCCGATGCTTTGTACCACGTTGGCCCTTTGTTAAAGCCAGCACTTTTTTGTGACGTCGCTGGGTTTGTGGACCACCCTTTACTCTAGCCATTTTATACCCTCAACTTACTTATTCTTCAAGTATGGTGCCAACTTGGCAACGCGTTTTTTGGTAGCCGCGTCTGAAACATTGTGCATTTCATCAAGCGCCCGCAAAACACGTTTTGCCTTTTTGCGACGCAAGTGACTTTTTCCAATTTTAGTGCGCATCAACTTGCCTTTGCCGGTAACTCTGAACCGTTTGGCTGTTGATTTATGCGTTTTAATTTTCGGCATAAATATCTTGCTCTCCTAATACGCTAAGATTTCGATTTATCCGGCGCTAAAATCATAATCATCGTTCGGCCTTCAAAAGACGGTCTTTGTTCCACAACAGCAACATCGCTCAGACGCTCCGCAATCTCAGCCAACCGTTCTCTCCCTACCTCCGGGATATAGCGCTCTCGTCCTCTAAAACGAATGCGAACCTTAACTTTTGCGCCGCGCTCAAGCCATTTTCTGGCATCGCGCAACTTAAAATTAATATCGTGCTCGCCAGTTTTTGGCCGAAGCTGGATTTCTTTAACTTCGGTTTTTACCTGTGACTTTCTGGCTTGCCGCTCTCGTTTGGATTTAGTATACATAAATTTACCAAAATCCATCAAGCGGCATACTGGTGGGTCAGCATGGGGAGCCACTTCTACCAAATCTAGCCCTGCCTCTTGAGCCATAGACAATGCTTCGGCAATGGAAAGCACCCCCAGTTGCTCCCCGCTCTCACTGATGACACGCACCTGTTTGGCGCGAATTTGTTTATTAATCCGTTGCGTTTGTGTTTTACTCTTTTGTGGTTGTGACTTGGCGCCTATTGTTGAAGCTCTCCTATCTGTTGCAAAAAGCCGACAAAAAAACAACCGAACCTATTCCAGAACGGTATAAACGACAGTGGACTATAACATAATGGCCTGATTTCGTCAAGTTCAGTCCAGTTTTTCGAGTGTGGTTTGAATTGTGTTAAAATTCGCATCTATTGTTGATTTTGCGGTTTATATACAGTGGTAAAGATTGGCTAATATTTACGTAGCGAGGTGTTTCATGTCAGTACCAAAACCTATAAGTCCATTTGCAACGCCTATGCCCAATGTTCCTATTAAAGAGGGCGCCCCCCCCATTGCTCGCCCCACCAAAGAGGAAATTGCCGCTTTCCCGGCAGAAGCACAAGCCTTGTTAGAAAACACAAAACACGCACAAACCAGCTTGCTTCAAACAGGAAGATACACCCTGGAATCGCTCGCCGAGCGGCATTTTTTGCTTGCTGGCGCTACAGGCCCGGGCATTGGCGGCGCGCTGGCAGTGGCCGTACTCAACTTACTGGGAGACAATGGCAGTCTAACCGTCATTGGGCGCGACCTGTCTAAATCCGTTAACTATGAAACTGGGCGGGCGATGCAAGCCCAGGCAGAGGCGGGGAATTTCGGGAATCGCTTTCACTGGATTAATGCCGGTATGGCTCTGGAAGGCAGACATTTCAACAAAATAGTTGCTGCCCTAAAAGAAGCCGGCGCAAACCACATAATTTACGTTAATACTGTGGCTGCCGCCAATTCTGGCTTGCTACCCGGAATGCCTCCGGTTTATATTAAAGATGTTGATGAAAATGGTTTGTTCCAGTGGCAATTAATGCCGTTGGATGAACGCTCCATTGAAACCACTAAATTTGTAATGGGGACAATGGCCGTGCAATTTCCGCAAGCACTGGCGCAAGCAGGCATTGAGGTAGACGTTGCCGTGTTTGCCGACTGGCGCGGGAGTCAAGACAAATTGGGGCGCGATCCAGCACAGAAGGAATACGGTCGCCAGGGTGCATATTCTACCAGCCTGTATTTGCCCAAAGAAATCATCCAAAAGGCTGTCTCTGCCAATTACGGCTCCGGTAAAATTATGATGGATGTTTTTTACCCAATTATGCGTACTCGCGCGCTTCCGTTTATCCCCGGCGGCCTCACCTTGTCGAAAATATACGACAAATTGATGCAAAAAGAAGGCGTGCGTCGCATTGAGCAGCCAGAATTGGCGCTTGACACCCTGCAAATCATCGCTCGTGCCCTGACCGAAGGGTACGACAATCCGTTCCCTCGCCTTGACAAACACGAAATGCCATTAGACGGCTGGTTTTACGAAATAGTGCAACGCATTAATAATGATAAAAACAGCCCTTTTTACTATAAACACTGGGTAGAAGATTAAATCGCTCAGACCTGACCAGTTTAAAAAACTGGTCAGGTCTCTTTCCTCAGATTATTGAGAAGATGCCCCTAATCTGAAAGGCGGAAGTCCTGGCTCTGGTCAATGCACTGAACAACGTCGTCAACCGGGATGACAGGCTGCCGGAAATACTTGGTCTGTTGTCCACCGAGGCCAGGCGGATCTTCTCTTGCTGGCGTCACTGTACCTCCTCAGCGAAGATAAAGAATACCTGGTTAGCTGGCTTGTTACAACAGCGGCAGTTTATTTGTGTCTGATGAAAACCCGTGATATTATCATCTTTCTACCGTTTAACAGGGCAACAACGCTGATAACAATAGCGGATTGTAACTATTCAGCAAGCAAGTTGTAACACAGAGTTTCACAGAGATAAGGAGATTTTTACGGTATTTTTTTGTTTTTCTCAGTGTATCTTTGTGTTTTCTCCGTGTTTCTCTGTGTAACTGAATAGATACAGCGGATTAATTAACGTGGAACGGCAGCGACTGAGTGTGTCTATTTCCTTAAAAGATAATGGATGAGTTTTGATGTGCAATTCGCCGAAAAACGCTACAGATTAGAACCCTTTGTTCCTCTCGCCCTTGGTGTTCACGGGCTTGTAATGCTCCTTTACTTCGGCGGCGAACCCTGGCTGTGGGCCGTTGTTGGGGCCGTAGCCCTGTTCGGGGGCTTGAGATTGATTTGGGGACACGGTTCTAGCCGCACGACCCTTTTTCAAGCTGGCTCCATTCTAGTGTTGGCTTGGCTGCTTATGTTCACTACCGGAGGAACGGGAAGTTTCTTCCTCCTCTGGTATTTTGTTCTCATTCCTGTCTACACGTTGTTACTTGAACCTGGCTATGCCATCGTTCTTACCGGTGTGGCGTCTGTGGCCTATCTCATCTTACTCCCTTTCTCCCTGCAGCAGCCCCCTACGGTGGTGGTTGCTCGGGCGTTCCTCCTCGCCTTCATCGGCTGGTTAGTACAGGCGTTGGGTTCGGCTCTGACTCGCTCCGTTATCGAACACGAACAGACGGAGGAGGCGTTGCGCCAAAGTGAGAAGAGGTTTCGGGAACTTCTGGAATCTGCACCAGACGCCATTGTGGTCGTTAACAGCGAAGGCCGCATTGTCCTTACCAACACTCAGGTGGGGAAGATGTTCGGCTACACCTCGGACGAATTGCGCGGTCAACCCGTTGAGACCTTGCTACCAGAGCGATTCCGAGAAAGACACGTTATACACCGTGCCAATTACTATTCTGCTCCCCGCAATCGGCCAATGGGTGTTGATCTCAATCTCGCCGGGCGGCACAAGGATGGGAGCGAGTTCCCCGCGGAGATCAGCCTAAGCCCTTTGGAAACGGCAGACGGGATTCTCGTCACCAGCATCATCCGCGATATCACCGAGCGCAAGCGGCTTGAAGAACAATACTACCAGGCCCAGAAGATGGAAGCTATCGGCCAACTGACCGGAGGTATCGCCCACGATTTCAATAACATCCTGACGGCCGTCAACGGCTTTGCTGAATTACTCCAACGTCGCCTCCCCCCAGACAGTCCTCTCCAAAAAATGGCAGGCCAAATTCTGGATTCAGGACAGCGGGCTGCCAACCTGATACGCCAACTGCTGGCCTTCAGCCGCAAGCAGACCATCGAGCCAAAGATACTAGACCTCAACACCGTGGTGGTTGAGATGGAGAAGATGCTGCAACGCATCATCGGCGAGGATATTGATCTGAAAACGATTCTCGCGCCTGATCTGTGGTCGATAAAAACAGACCCGGCCTAGATCGGCCAGGTCATCCTCAACCTGGTGGTCAACGCTCGGGACGCCATGCCCACCGGTGGTCGGCTGACCATCGAAACGGCCAACATGGTGTTGGGCGACGACTACGTTGCCCAACACATGGAGGTACTGCCAGGCGAATACGTCCTGCTGGCTGTCAACGATACTGGCGCCGGAATGACCGAGGCGGTAAAGGCCCGCCTCTTTGAGCCGTTCTTCACCACCAAAGAAGCGGGCAAAGGAACCGGCCTGGGGCTGGCCACCGTCTACGGCATTGTCAAGCAGAGCGGGGGCCACATCCGGGTTTACAGTGAAGTGGGGGTGGGCACCACCTTCAAGATTTACCTGCCCCATGCCGCCGGGGAAGCCGGGCAATTGTCCACTCGCTCAGAAGGGGAGGCAGAGATGCCAGCCGGCAGCGAAACGATTCTCCTGGTTGAAGATGACGACAGCGTGCGCGACCTGGCGCGACAGATATTGGGTGCGCAAGGCTATACCGTGCTGGAAGCGCCAGACGGCCGGGAAGCGTTGCGACTGGTCGCCGACCACCCCGGTCCTATCCACCTGTTGCTGGTGGATGTGGTGATGCCCGGTATGAGCGGCACGGCCCTGGTCGAGCAACTGGCTCAGACTCACCCTGACCTGAAAACCCTTTTTATGTCCGGCTACACCGATAATGCTATTGCGCAACAGAGGGTGCTGGATCCCGGCGTCGCCTTTTTGCCAAAGCCCTTCAGCCCGCTGGCCCTGACTTACAAGGTGCGGGCCATGCTGGACAGTTGAAGATAATGATTTCGCCTTACGAAGTTTCCTCCGCAATTTGAATTTGCACGATACTGACTAACCTTTGCAGGCGCGCAATCTCGGCATTCAGTGCCCTTCTACCTAATTCCGTGAGATTGTAGGACTTGCGCTCACGGTCGGTACTGTTAGGAATCGGGTCATCCACGCGGCGAATCCAGCCCCGGTCCAGCAGGCGTTTGATTGCGCCAGACAATCGACCCATCTCACCGGTTCAGCCGGAGGCCGACAAATTCCATCGTCTGATTGGACTCCAGGGTGCGCGGAGGCGACACTGGTCTTTCGCTTCCGTTTGCAACGGTACCTATCTGCTTGCGCAGCAATACGTTGTCTACGTAGCTCCCCTCTTCAGTAACACCAGGATCGCTTCTGAAGGTAAAAGCGATCCAGACCTGGTCCTCTCCCAGAAGATTCCCCAAAGTCGGCACAGCACTCAGGTCTAACCGTTCTCCCGTGGTCCAACCTGACCAATCGCCGCTGACACGTGGTCCCCAGTACGTGCTATCGTCGAGCGAAGCCCCCCAGAAGAAGTAGTCATTGTCTTGTTCGGTCCAACTCCACCAGTCGAAGGTCAACTCGGCCGCTGTGGCGTCGGCCAGACTGAAAGGACCATAGACCATCCACGCTGTCACATCATTTGGATAGTCACTGCCACAACCGAGGGTGGTATCGCCGGCGCCAACGCTCCAGACGCTAAAGGAGCTGTCGTTGCTCCGGCAGTCCCGCCTGCCCCAGTAATAAAGACCGCCAGCGCCGTTCTCGTCGAGAACCTCCCAGGTACTGCCGGGGAAGGTTCCCTCAAAGTCCTCGCTGACGATGGTGACCCAGTCAGGGGGCTGCGCCATCCAGCCTCTCAGTACCAGGGGCAAATGAATCGAAAACAATTCCGTTACTCTCACCAGGAAGGTATCCGTGTCCTGCATTCCCTGGAGGTCTGTAACCCGAATGGTGACGTCCGTCTCCCCCGACCAGTCGGCAGCGGGCGTGATGTCAATGTAGCGATTGCTGTCAATGGTGATCCCTGCGTTGGGGTTGGGCGCGTTGGCAATGGAGAAGGCCAGTTCGCTGACCGGGGTTTGCGCATCGCCGGCATAGGCCCAGAGGTCAATGGTGTTGTCCGCAGTACCGTTTACGTCGACGATTCGATCGGGCAGGTTGGAGATGTTTGGAGCAGTGTTTGCGGCAGCCCAGCCCATATCCCCCAGCATTCCAAGGGTGACAGGGCCGGGGTTATGCTCCGACACACCATTACCCTGCGAGTAGGTCATAAGCGAATTTGGAGTGCCATTAAAGGACACTCCGAGGTGGCTGTAACTGGAACCTGGTACCCATGGATTGGGCGAATACAACTCAACTGGGGAGTTGCCGTTGGCCGCGTTGGCGGTGGTACCGCTGAAATAAACACCGCCACCGACCTGGCCGGTGAGGGCGTTTCTTAGCGCGCCAGAAGGACTGGTGTAATTGAGCAGCGCGGTACCGTTGCCATCCTCGGTGAAGCGGTCGTAGGCAAAAGGATAACCCACCCAGCCTACACACCCGTCTCCGGGAGTACCAGTGCCACACGCATTATCTCCTGTGTCTACCGCCGCAGAACCAGAGAATCCCAAACCATGGCCGAGTTCATGCAGAACCAAAGTGACAAAGTCTACCTTGTCCCCAGGCGTGTTGCCGTCCGTGCCATAGTACCAGTCAAAGGTGCTATTGAATTCGCCGCCGACCTCAGAATCAACATCGTTGCCATCACCGTCTGAATCCCAACCATCAGCGTCATTGAGATCACCGTTTTCTAGTGTGTTGGCCAACGCTGCCGCATACCAAGTCGATGCGGTCGGAGCGCTGGGAAAGTCACGACGAATGGTTGTGGGGCCAGCTTGGCCAAGGTAATTGGAAGGCAAATCTGACTGCCAACAGGCATCTACGACGATCACCTCGCTCGAGTTTAGGAGTGAACTCCAGATACCCACAGCATAGTTGAATGCGTCTATGGCATCCTGGGGCCAGGGACTAACAGTGCCAGGGCAACCGGCGGGATTCCAGTTGACGGCAAAAGTCGCCGTCCGGATGCCCGAGCCTACTTGCACGGGTGGGGGCACATGATGGGGGATATACCTGTCATCATGAAGCCGGATCACCCGTGGCCCTGGCATTGACAACCTAACCTGGGGTACTGGTGCAGCCGAGCCGAAATCCACACTCGGAGCGGCCACACCGAGAACGACGAGGACGATGAGAAGCGTACCGATAAATCTGCTGCGGGTAAAGTTCTTCATTTTGCCTCCCTGGAGTGAACTCCAAAGACGTATCCTCAATGCTCCGAAGAGTGACCAGAACTATTTCGTCATCCTGCTGGATTTCAATGACGGTCGCACCGTGAACATCGGAGTCGCCTGTTTTTGGCATACTAAAAGTTGACCACTTCGATCAGAATATCATTCGTTGTGGACCATCTGACAGGTTAAGGGTTTTGATGGTTTGTCAAGTGTCAAGTGTAAAAACATCGTTTTAGACCATTCGAACCTTAAATTTTGGGATTTGAATGATAAATTTACTGTTTTTCTAAGTAGCGACTTGGTAATTTCATTTGTTGCTAAACAGTATGTTGGTCTTGTCAAACAAAATTTTGGCTAACTCATTGAATGATAGTGATTATGCGCCAAGATCAGTTCATTGTATCCCGAATTTATGTCAAAGTTGCACCAGAATTGCCTAAATCTGTGCCTGAAATCTAATTTGACAAATTTGAAATTTCCTTAACCTGTCACAGATGAGTTATGATATAATTATGTGTAATAAAATAGAGCATTGCCTCGGTATGGTTGGTGCAAGAAAAGCACAAAACCCCTCAACGCCAATTTAGGGGTTTTTATTTTTTAAAGTGTCTCATAGCTTTGGAAATCAGACAACGACAAGACGATTTTGGGGACGCGAAATTCACCGTGACTGCTTTCAAAAGCTGTCGTTTTGCGGAAAGCTGCCTCCAATTTTCCCCAAACGGGTTGCCATTAGTCATGGGATGCTAAATCGAAAAAGCTGAGTAGTTCAATAACCTGGTTAATCTCATCGTCATACCTGGTAATCCACCCCCAATCAATCATCGCTTTAATGAGTTAAAGGTCTAATTCCCTGCAGCAAACTGTGGGGTGTCAAAAAGCGGGCAGGGATATTCAATACACGCTTAAACTGCAAAGCAGTTTCCGGCGTAATCGGCGCTTTCCCTTCGATAATTTCATTGATTGTTTTCTTGGGTCGTCCGGTACGGTTTGCAAGTTCTGCTTGAGACATCCCGATTTCTTCCAGTTTGTCTGCCAGCGTCGCTCCTGGCGGAGAAACAACATCAGGGGTATATTCGTTTTTAATCATTGGTGGCAGCTCAGGCCGGCGTTGATACATTATCGACGGAAGACAATGGTTTTATTTCCCGCCAA